>NZ_JBHTRI010000007.1:0-265174 GCF_042796085.1 Streptomyces sp. NPDC056452 | reverse complement strand
CCATCGGCCCGTCCGGCGGTCGTGTCACTTCTTCTTCGCGGGGGCGGTGAACTTCTCGTACTCCGCCACGACGTCCTTGGCCGGACCGTCCATCCGCAGTGTGCCCGCCTCCAGCCAGAGCGCCCGGTCGCACGTATCGGTGATGGACCGGTTGCTGTGGCTGACGAGGAAGACCGTGCCGGCCTCCTTGCGGAGCTCCAGGATCCGGTCCTTGCTGCGCCGCTGGAACTTCGCGTCGCCCGTGGACAGGGCCTCGTCGATCAGGAGGACGTCATGGCTCTTGGCGGCTGCGATCGAGAACCGCAGCCGGGCACCCATGCCGGAGGAGTACGTCCGCATCGGCAGCGTGATGAAGTCGCCCTTCTCGTTGATGCCGGAGAAGTCGACGATGTCCTGGTAGCGCTCGCGGATCTGCTCGCGCGTCATGCCCATGGCCAGCCCGCCGAGCACGACGTTGCGCTCCCCGGTCAGGTCGCTCATCAGGGCGGCGTTCACGCCGAGGAGCGACGGCTGGCCCTGGGTGTGGACCCGGCCCTTCGTCGGGGGCAGCAGACCGGCGATGGCCTTGAGGAGCGTCGACTTGCCGGATCCGTTGGAACCGATCAGGCCGATGGCCTCGCCCTTGTACGCGGCGAAGCTGACGCCCTTCACGGCGTGCACCTGGCGGGCGCCGCGCGGCTGCCCGCGCGACACGATCCGGTTCAGCGCGGAGGTGGCGCTGCCCCTCCCGGTGCGGGCGCCGTTGACCGTGTAGGTGATGTGGACGTCGTCGACGACGACGGTGGGAACTCGCATGTCCATGTCGGGGGTGTCAGCCACGTCCGTACCGCTCCTCGGCCTTCCAGAAGTACACGAAACCGCCGATCCCGCAGACGAGCGCCCAGCCCGTCGCGACGGCCCATACGTGCGGGGGCAGCTGCGCCCCGGTGAAGCTGTCGATGAGCGCGTACCGCATCAGGTCGATGTAGACGGCGGCGGGATTGCACTCGAGGGCCAGCAGGACGAGCTGCGGGACCCGGTCGCCCGTCAGCAGTGTGTCGAGGCTCCACATCACGCCCGACGCGTACATCCACGTCCGCAGGACGAAGGGCATCAGCTGGGCGATGTCGGGGGTCTTCGCGGCCAGCCGTGCCATGACCATGGAGATCCCCGTGTTGAACAGGGCCTGCAGGGCGAGCGCCGGGATCGCCAGCAGCCAGGACGGCCGCGGGTACTGGCCGAACACGAGCAGGATCATGAAGAGCGCGCCCAGCGAGAACAGCAGCTGCTGGAGCTGCTGGAGGGCCAGGGCGATCGGCAGGGAGGCGCGCGGGAAGTGCAGGGCGCGCACGAGTCCGGTGTTGCCGCTGATGGCCCGGGTGCCCGCCGTGATCGAGCTGGAGGTGAAGGTCCAGATGAAGACGCCGGTGACGAGGAAGGGCACGTAGTCGGGGACTCCGTGCTTGGTGTTCATCAGGACGCCGAAGATGAAGTAGTAGACCGTCGCGTTCAGCAGCGGGGTCATGATCTGCCAGATCTGGCCGAGCTTCGCCTGGCTGTACTGCGCGGTCAGCTTGGCGGTGGCGAACGCGGTGATGAAGTGCCTGCGCCCCCAGAGCTGCCGGACGTACTCCCCGAGCGAGGGCCGGGCCCCGCTGACGGTCAGCCCGTGCCGGGCGGCGAGCGCGGCCAGCTCACCGGGTTCGTGCACGGGGAGGAGGAGGGGAGAAGCGGGGTCCACCGGGGCCGGCGGGGCTGCTGTCTGGCTCACCACGATCGCTTTCGACGGAGGCAGGAGGAACAGGGCGAGGCGGATTCGGCGGATGGGACGGCACCGTATCGTCGCAACGCTGACACTAGGACGTATGTACGTCGCAACGCAACCGTTTCGTCGTTACGGACTATCATGCGAACCATGACCACCGAACGGGGAACCAGGCGCCGCACCCCGGCAGGCGCCGCCGTGCTGCGCGAGGACGTGACCGACGCCATCCGCGGCGCCGTCTTCGAGGAGCTCGCCGCGGTGGGTTTCGCGCGCATGTCCATCGAGGGCATCGCCCGGCGGGCAGGCGTCGGCAAGACCGCCGTCTACCGCCGCTGGAAGTCCAAGCTCCACCTCGTCCTGGACCTGGTCGCGGCGGTCGCCGCGCAGGGGATGCCCGCACCGGCGACCGGTTCGCTGTACGGGGACGTGCGCGCCGTGCTCGAACTCGCCGCGTACGCCCTGCGCCACCCCGTCGCCTCGCAGGTCATCCCGGACCTGCTGGTCGAGGCGGCGCGCAACCCGGAGATCTCGGACGCCATCAAGGCCGCCCTGCTGGATCAGCAGCAGGGTGTGGCCGCCGTTGTCGTCCGGGCGGCGGTGGCCCGGGGCGAACTGCCCGAGGGCAGCGATCCGGACCGGGCGCTGGACCTGATCGTCGGGCCGCTCTACTGGCGCCTCGTCGTGGTCCGCGGCGATCTGCCCAAGGGGTACCTCGACGACCTCGCGGCATCGGCGGTCCGGGCGCTCAAGGCCTGAGAAGGCCGCCCGGACCGCCGGCAGCGCTCAGGCGCCGCCGCCGAGCAGCCGGTCCGCGACCCGCCCCGCCGCCCCGCCGTCGTCGAGGTCGCAGTGTTCCCGCCGGAAGCTCTCCAGCGCGTCCGCGTGCAGGGCGGCCGACGCCGGGGTGGCCCGCAGGGCCTGGGCCACCTCGTCCGTGGTGACGAGCAGGGGGCCCGGCGCACGGGTCTCGAAGTCCAGGCAGAAGCCGCGCACGGTGTCCCGGTAGTGCTCCAGGTCGTAGGTGTGGAAGAGCACCGGGCGGCCGGTGAGTGCGAAGTCGAACACCAGGCCCGTGTAGTCGGTGACCAGGACATCGGCGATCAGCAGCAGCTCCGCCGTGCAGGGGTGCGCGGAGACGTCGCGCAGCGCCGGGCCGGCCGGCAGGCCGCCCGTCACCCGCGGATGCCTGCTGACCAGGACCGTGGTGCGGCCGTCGAGCGACCGCACCAGCGCAGGCAGGTCCAGCGCGGGCTCCCAGCGGTACAGCCGGGGCGAACCGGCCGGGATGCTGCCCGGCGCGTGGGCGAGATGGTCGCGGTACGTCGGGGCGTACAGCACCACGCGGTGGCCCTCCGGGATGCCGAGCTGCCGACGTACCCGTTCGGCGGTCTTGTCCCGGCCTGCCGCGAACAGCAGGTCGTTGGCGGGTGAGCCCGCCTCCAGGACCTCGCCGCCGTAGGCCAGGGCGCGCCGCAGGTGCGGGGTGGCGAAGCGGCTGGGGGAGACCAGGACCGACCACTGGGCGGAGCGGTGCGGCAGCGAGGCGAGGTCCTGGTGGTCGGCGTACAGGGTGTCGGCCAGGTCCAGGCCGAACCGGCCCAGCGGGGTGCCGTGCCAGGTCTGTACGACCGTCTGCTCCGGACGGCGCTCGAACCAGGCGGGCAGTGGACCGTCGGTGACGATCCGGCGGGCCCGCGCCAGCGCCTCGTACCAGGCGGTGCCGTGCGCCACGACGGGCACGGCGGTGGGCGGTACCCGGTCCGCGCCCGCGGCGGATCCGTCGGTGACCCAGAGGTGCTCGACATCGGTGGTCCGGCGTACGAGCTCGGCGTGCACGGCGAGTGGGGAGTCACCGCCGGTGTACAGGACGGCGTCCCGGAGCGGCAGCCTGCGCTGCGCCGGGTAGTGCGCCGTACGCAGACGGCCCTGGCGGTACGCGCCCCGCTCGGACTCGCCGAGCGCCGGCTCCGCGTGCACGGTCAGCCGGTCGCCGTGACGGCGGTCGAGCCGGAACCCGGGGGTGGGCCCGGCCGTCGACCCGGGGGTGGACCCGGCGGTGGCGGCTCGGACCGGCAGCCGGGCGGCCAGCGAGGCCCCCACGCGTACGGGCCGGCCGTCCAGGTGCACCTCCCAGTCGCCCTCACGGGGCGGGCGGGGGAGCAGCGCGGAGAACCGGTCTCCGCGCCGTTCGGCGGGGACGGCCACCGTCCCGCCCAGGGTGCTGTGCCGCAGGACGAGCGCCCCCGGGGCGTACGGGGACCCCTCGACGAGCAGCCCGCCGCCCGGTGCGGGCTCCGCGTGGTCCACGAACGGGTGGCCGGTCACATCGAGCACCAGGTGGCCCGCCGCGTCCGCGAGGGCCGGTGGCGGCAGGTCCGGGGCGGCGGCGAGCGGGACACGGGTGCCGCCGGTCACGAGGGCGGCGCGCCACCGGGTTCCCGGCTCCGGGGCCACCTCACGGGGGGTGCGGTGCGCACCGGGCGGCTCGGCGGCCAGCTGTGCGAGGGGGATCCGTACGGTGAACAGGCCGCCGTCCCCGTGCCGCACGGGGACGCTGTGCTCGGCCGCCCCCTCCCGGGTCAGTACGAGGGCGGTCGGCCGGGCGGTCCCGTGCAGCCGCCCGGTCAGCTCCAGGGTGTCGTGCCCGCCGTCGTGCGCGAGGGCCAGGGCGGGCAGCTGCGTCACGGTCAGTTCGAGCCTGCCGTCCCGGTAGCCGAGCACCGCCCGCCGCCCGTCGTCCAGGTCGTGGACGAGCGGCTGGGCGGCTGCGGCGTCCACCGCGCGCAGGGCCGCCCGCCGCACGACGCCGTGTCCGGCCACCACGACGCCCACCATCCGGCTGCCCGGCCCCAGCCGCTCCGGGTCCAGGACCATGTCGAAGCCCGCGTAGTCGTAACAGTGCAGCTCCTGACCGGAGTCGGCGGTCGCCCGGGGCATCCGGACCGTGCGTACGGGCACGGCACGCAGCCGCCTGCTCCCGGCCGTACGGAGCACTCCCGTCTTCAGCGAGTGCCGGGCCGCCTCCGCCGGGAGGTTGCGGATGTACGCGTACCCGCGGAGCGTCAGTTTCCCGCCCTCGCCCCAGGAGGCCCCCACCAGTCGTGCCACCGCGGGGAGATCGCCCCGGCCCAGCCGCGCGCCGATGCCGCCGGCGACCGCCGGGTGGACCGCCCGGCGCCGCCCCGGCAGCCCCTCCACCGCGAACGTCCCCGCTCCGTTGGTCCGTTCGAAGGCGAGGACGGCCAGCAGTTCGTCCAGCCTGCGCTCGCGCACCAGCTGCCACCTGATGCTGGCCTCGGCCGGCAGCCCGGCCTGCGCCGCGCTGCCCGCGCGGTCGAGGAAGGCGCCCGCGCCGGCCATGAACGCCGTGCGGTAGGCGGGGCCGCCCATCGTGAGCCCCTCCAGGAAGTACACGAAGTCGTCGCGCAGACAGGACGCGTCGTACCGCCGCCGCTGCACGGGATCCCGGCCCGCCAGGAACGCGCTGACCTGCTCACAGGCCTCGATCCGGTCCCGTACGCCCTTCACGTCCGTACGCCGCCGGGTGATCGAACCCTCCCGCACCCGCCAGTAGTAGACGTGTTCGCGCAGCACATCCACCGATCCGGCGAGGTAGTGCGCCGGGATCATCACGGGGGTGTCCTCGTAGAGCTTGCCCACCGGGAATGTGAACGCGTGCCGGTCCCAGAAGGAACGCCGGAACACCTTGTTCCAGGCGACCCGGTCGGACAGCAGCCGGGCGTCGCGGGTGATGTGGGTACGGGGGCGGTCGGCGGTCAGCCACCGGTACTGCCAGGCCTGCTGCCTTCCCTGCTCGTTCAGCCGCCACACATTGCCCGTCGCCAGGTCCGAGCCGGTCGACTCCAGGGAGGCCACCATCCGTTCGTACGCGTCGTGCACGACGATGTCGTCGCTGTCGGCGAACGCCAGGTAGGGGACGCCGGGGGTGGTGCGGGCAACCCCGGTGTTGCGGGCGGCGCTCAGTCCCGCGTTGGGCTGGTGGACGCAGCGGAAGCGCGCGTCCCGGCGGGCGAAGTCCTCCGCGATCCGGCGGCTGCCGTCCGTCGATCCGTCGTCGACGAGCACCACTTCGAGCGCGTCGAGGGTCTGGCCGGCCAGGGAGGCGAGGCACTCCTCCAGGTACTCCTCGACGTTGTGCACGGGGACGACGACGCTGAGGAGTGGCTTCATGTACGGCTCAACCCGGGTGAGCGCCCCGGGTCACCGACGCTGACCCGAACGGGTGAATGTTCGTCCCGGGGGGTGTGGGGTCCGCACTACGCTCGGCTGCCATGCTCCTCAGTGTTGTCGTGCCCGTCCACCGCGTTCAGGGGTACCTGAGGGCGGCCCTGGAATCCGTGATCGACCAGTCGGTACGGGACTGGGAGCTGATCGCCGTCGACACCGGCCCGCCGGACGGCGGCCTGGCCATCGCGCAGGAGTTCGCCGAGCGCGACCCCCGGGTGCGCGTACTGCACCGGGACGGTCCCGGCGAGCCGGACGCTCCCGGGGACCTGGGCAATCCCGGGGACCTGGGCGCCGCCCGCAACGCCGGGGCCGCCGAGGCGCGCGGGACCTACCTGCTCTTCCTCGACGGGGACGGCCTGCTGCTGCCGGGCGCGCTGGCGGAGATCGCCGAACGGGTGGCGGCGGACAGGCCGGACGTGCTGAGCCTCGGCCACGACCGCATCGACTGGTGGGGCGAGGTCCGGCCGGGAGACGCCCTTCCCGCGGCCCACAAGCAGCTCTTCCGCCGTGCGTTCTGGACCGCTCACGGACTGCGCTTCACCGAGGGGCCGTACGACGAGGTCGTGCCCGTCCACCGCGCGGCCCTCCTCGCCTCCGACGCGGGCACCCTCGCCGCACTCGACCGGGTCTGCGTGCGCCACCACCTGCGCCGCACCGGCACGTTCGCCACGACTCCCGGCCGCGCGCACTTCGCCGTCATCGACGCGTACGGGCAGCTGGCCACCGAGACCGGCGGCGACCCCCGGGTCCGGGCCGCCCGCACCGCACACCTGAGGGCGGTGCTCGACGACCCCGGCCGCATCACCCCCGCCGACCGTGCGGACTTCTTCCGTGCCGCAGGGCTCTCCGGCCGGTACGCCGCACACCGCGCCCGGGGAGCCGTCGTCGCCCGGCGCACGCGGGCACGAGCCGCCCTGCGCGCGGGCAGGAAGTCGCTGCGCGCCCGCGTGATGCGCGCCGCCTACCTCCTGGACCTCCGTCGGCCGCTGGACCCCGGCCTCGCCGTGTACGGGGCGTACTGGAACCGGGGCGTCGCCTGCAATCCCGCCGCGATCTACGCCAAGGCCCGCGAACTCGCCCCGCACATCCGCGGGGTCTGGGTCGTCTCCTCCCGTCACCGCGACCGGATGCCGCCCGGGGTGCCGTACGTGATCGAGGGCTCCCGCGCCTACTGGCGGACCATGGCCACCGCCACGTACCTCGTCAACAACTCCAGTTTCCCCGGGGGGTTCACCAAGCGCCCCGGCCAGATCTACCTGCAGACCCACCACGGGACCCCGCTGAAGACCATGGGCCTGGACCAGCGTCCGTACCCCGCCCTCACCGGCGGTGTCAGCTTCGAGCGGATCGTCGCCCACACCGATCAGTGGGACTTCAGCCTGTCGGCCAACCCGCACACCACCGAGGTCTGGGACCGCGTCTACCCCTCCTCGTACGAGCACCTGCCCCTCGGCTACCCGCGCAACGACATCCTCTTCACGGCCACCCGGGAGCAGGCCGAGGAGATCCGCGCCGGCCTCGGCATCGCCCCCGGCCGTACCGTCCTGCTGTACGCGCCGACCCATCGCGACTACCGCAAGGGCTTCGTCCCCCGTCTCGACCTGGAGAGTTTCGCCCGCGCTCTGGGGCCGGAGTACGTGGTGCTGGTGCGGGCCCACTACTTCTACGGGCGCGCGGCCGGGCTCGGCGCGGGGGAGCGGGTCGTCGACGTCACCGGACACCCACGGGTCGAGGAACTCTTCCTGGCCGCCGACGGGCTCATCACCGACTACTCGTCCCTGATGTTCGACTACGCCTGCCTGGACCGCCCGATCATCACCTACGCCCCGGACTGGGCGGCCTACCGTGCCGCGCGCGGTACCTATGTCGATCTGCTCTCCGGCCGCCCCGGCGACGCTCCCGGGGCCGTCGCCACCACGGAGGACGAGCTGCGGGAGCTGCTGCTCAGCGGGGCGTGGCGGTCGCCGGAGACCGCCGTGCTGCGCGCCGCGTTCCGCAGCCGGTTCTGCCCGTACGACGACGGGCACGCGGCGGAACGCGTCGTGCGGCGAGTTTTCCCCGTCGTCCCGGACTGACGCCTCGCATCACCCGTACGGGGCGACCCCTCCGTACCCCTTCGTCGTTGTGTTCAACAGCGCGCGCACACCGCAACGTTGGGAGAAGGCCATGCACAGGTCCGCCTACGAGCAGATGGAACTCTGCATCCAGGAGTATCTGCCCAAGTCCCGCAGGCACCGCGTCGTCGACCTCGGTTCGCGGATCTCGGGCAAGCAGACCCGTACGCACCGGGGGCTGCTGGCGGGCCACGACATCGACTACTTCGGTGTCGACGTGCTCGACGGGCCCAACGTCGACGCGGTGATGAGGCGGCCCTACCGGATCCCCGCCAAGTCGCGCAGTGCCGATGTCGTCCTGTCCGGCCAGGCGTTCGAGCACATCCCGTTCTTCTGGGTGTCGATGCTGGAGATCGCCCGGGTGCTGAAGCCCGGCGGCTACGCCTTCATCACCGCTCCCTCGCGCGGGCACGCCCACGACGCGCAGGACTGCTGGCGCTACTACCCCGACGGCTTCCGTGCGATGGCGGCGCACTCCCGCCTCGAACTCTGCGAGGCGTACACGGACTTCCCTCCCACGAAGGGCATCTGGCACGACTACGGGTCCATCGACACGAAGGCCGCCTACTGGGGCGACTCCGTCGGCGTCTTCCGCAGGCCGCAGCGCCATCCCCGGCCGGTGGTGCGGCTGAGGAGCCGGCTGGCGATGTTCGCCGTGCGGGAGACGGCGGTGTGGTGGGCCAACCGGGTCGGCGGAGTGGACCGGGTGCCGCTGCCGCACCCACTGGACGGGCGGGAGCGCTGCGGGCGCCCGGAGAGCCGGCCCGTCACATCAACGGCAGGTTGACGAAAGATGACATGAGCCGCAAAACGCGCGTACCCTCCGGCGGCATGGCTTGGCGCAACGCCGTCAACGGCGTCCTTCAGCAACTCACCGGGTACCAGCTCAGGCGCGCGGCCGTGCCCGCTCCCCGCTCCGCCCCGGCACCGACGACGGGCTCGGCGGACCGACAGCCGGCGGCGGCGCCCCCGGCGGAGCGGTCTGCGGCGAAGCAGCCTGCGGCGGCGAAGAAGCCGGCAGCCAAGGCCGCGCCCCGCTTCCCGGCGGACTACGACGACGAGGCGAAGGACATCATCCGTGCGGTCAAGCCGTACACGATGACCTCGCCGGAGCGGCTCAACGCCTTCGTCCTCGCGACCCGGCACATCGTCAAGCACGACATCCCCGGCGACATCGTCGAGTGCGGTGTCTGGCGCGGCGGTTCCATGCAGGCCTGCGCCAAGACGCTGCTGTCGCTCGGTGAGACCGGCCGCGACCTGTACCTCTTCGACACGTACGAGGGCATGACCCCGCCCACCGCGGAGGACCTGCGGCGCGACGGCCGGCCGGCCCAGGAGCTCCTGGACGCCCAGGGCAGGGACCGGCCGATCTGGGCGGTGGCCTCGCTGGAGGACGTACAGGCAGGGTTCGAGAACGTGCCGTATCCGAAGGACCGGATCCACTACGTGCAGGGCAAGGTCGAGGACACCGTTCCGGAACAGGCGCCCGGGCAGATCTCGATCCTCCGTCTGGACACCGACTGGTACGCCTCGACCAAGCACGAGCTGGAGCACCTCTATGCGCGTCTGGTGAGCGGCGGGGTGCTCCTGATCGACGACTACGGGTACTGGCAGGGATCGCGCCAGGCCGTCGACGAGTTCCTGGAGGAGACCGGCGCGCAGCTGCTCCTGCTGCGCATGGACGAGGGCCGGATCGCCGTCAAGCCGTGAGCGGTCGGTCCGCCGGTACCCGCGAGCCCCGTGCCTCCCCGGCACGGGGCTCGTTCGTCAAGCAGAAGACCTGTTGCAGAAGACCAGTTGAGGTTCCGCCCGGAAGGATCGTGCGCAGCGCATGGCACCCCGTCTCACCGTCGTCGTCCCGCTCTACAACGTCGAGGAGTACCTCGGAGCCTGCCTGGACTCACTGGCCGACCAGACCATGACCGATCTCGAGGTGGTCATGGTCGACGACGGTTCGACCGACAACAGTGCCGATGTGGCACTGGAGTTCGCCAGGAGGGACTCGCGTTTCCGGCTGATCCGGCAGGCGAACGCCGGGCTCGGTGCCGCGCGCAACGCCGGGGCCGGACAGGCCCATCCGGACGGGGAGTTCCTGGCGTTCGTCGACAGCGACGACATCGTCCCGCCCGGCGCCTACGCGCGGATGCTCGGTGAACTCGACGGCTCGGGCTCGGACTTCGTCACCGGGAACGTGCTCAGGCTGCGTGCGAACGGAGCGCTCGAACAGTCCCCGATGTTCCGCAGGCCGATGGAGAGGGCCCGCAGGGCCACGCACGTCACCCGGGACTGGATCCTGCTCGGTGACCGCATCGCCTGCAACAAGGTGTTCCGCAGGTCGTTCTGGGACCTGCACTCCTTCGCCTTCCCGACCGGTGTCCTGTACGAGGACATCGCCGTGGTCCTCCCCGCGTACTTCCTGGCCGGCTCCGTGGACGTCGTCGAGGAGCCCGTCTACCACTGGCGGGACCGCGACGGTTCGATCACCACCCGGCGCGCGGTGGCCAGGGGCATCCGCGACCGGGTCACCGCGGTCTCCACCGTGAGCCGGTTCCTCGCCGACCGCGGCATGGCGGAAGCCCGGCGCCGCTACCACGAGCACGTGCTCTCCGGCGATCTGTGGCTGTTCATCGAGGCGCTCCCGGACGGCGACGCGGCCTTCCGGGAGGCCTTCCTCACGCATGCGAACGCCTTCGCCGACACCGTCGAACAGTCCGTCCTCGACGCGCTGCCCCTGCACCTGCGGGTCAAGTGGCAGCTGATCCGGGAACGCAGGATGACGGAACTGCTCGCTCTCCTCGCCCATGAGTCACGCGACCGGGACACCTTCCACGTCCGGGGTCTGCTGCGCCCGAGGGCCCAGTACCCGGGCGTCGAGGGCCCTCTCCCGCGCCGCGTCACCGCGCTCGCCGGCGCGGACCTCCCCGTGCACGCGCATCTCACCGAGGCCGTCTGGCGGGACGGGATGCTGCACCTCAAGGGGTACGCGTACGTCCGCAACGCGCCGGGGAAGTCGGCCGGGGCCGGCTGGCTCAGGTCGGGACGGCGGCTGATCCCGCTACGGATGCGTACGACGGTGACGGACGAGGCGGCGGCGGGATCGGGGCGGTCGCTGCACCACTACGAACGGTCCGGCTTCGAGACCGTCGTCGACCCGCGCCGGCTCGCCGCCAGAGGGACGGACCGGGGTACCCGGACGGTCTGGAAGCTGGAGTCCGTCGTCGTCGGCGGGGGGCGGCCGCGCCGGGGGCCGATGCGGCTGCTCGGCAATCCCGCGGCACCGGCCGTGCGGTACGTCGACGAGCGCACCCGTATCGTCCCCGTGCTCTCCGGGAACAAGCTGGAGCTGCGGGCCGAGCGGATCGGCGCAGTCCTCGCCGGCCACCGGGCGACGGCTGACGGGGACGGCGTCCGGATCGCGGTACGGGTCCTCGGAGGCGGGGCGCCGACAGCCCTGCGGATCCAGGAGTGGCGTACGAAGGAGACCCGGGAGTTCCCCCTGGTGCTCAGCGAGGAGGGGGCGGGGCCGGACACCGTCTTCGCCGAGGTACCGCTCGACGCGTTCCGGGGCTCCGACGGCGACTGGGGTGTCCAACTGGTCGGAGGGGGAGGCCGGCTGACGGTGGCCGCCCGCCCGGAGACCGAAGCCGGCCGGTATCCGCTGGCCGGGGGCCGCGAACTGTACGTGGCGGCCAACCCTTCCGGCGACCTGGTCCTCACCGACCGGACCGTGCAGGCCGTCGCGGTGCGCCTGTCGTGGCCGGACGGCGGCGGACTCGTCATCGAGGGGAACCTCCCGGTGGCCGCGGGCCGCCGGGCCGAACTGTGCCTGCGCCACAGCGGTCATCAGGAGGAGGCCGCCTTCGCCGTGGAGCACGTGGAGCACGTGGAGCACGTGGAGCACGTGGAGCACGTGGAGCACGTGGAGCACACGGAGCACGTGGGCGCCGGATTCCGTGCGGTGTTCTCGCCCGAGGCCGTCGAGGGGACCGGGGGCACCCTCCCGCTCGCCGAGGGCCGCTGGTACCCCTTCCTCCGTGAGCGGGGCGAGAGGGATCCGGAGAACTACCTGCCGCTGCGTGTGGCGCCCCAGCTCCACGCCGGTCTGCCGCTGCACCGGGACTCCGGGGGGCGCGGGTTCACCCTGGAGCGCCTCTCCCACGACCGGCTCGCCCTGCGGTCCGGGAGCGCCCTTCAGGTGCGGGACCGGGGTGCCTACGGGCAGCGCCTGCTGCGCGAGCGCTACGCCGCCTTGCGCGGCGGGGACCTGCGTCCGGCCGTGCTGTACTCCAGCTTCGACGGGCGCCAGTACTCGGACTCGCCCCGTGCCGTGCACGAGGAACTCGCGCGACGCGACACCGGTGCCGAGCACCTCTGGGTGGTGCGCGACCAGCAGGCCGCCGTGCCCGCCGGGGTCCGCGCGGTGGCCCTGTACAGCGCCGAGTGGCACGAGGCGCTGGCCCGCAGCCGCTGGATCGTCACCAACACACAGCTGCCCGAGTGGTTCGAACGGGCCGAGGGGCAGTGCGTCGTACAGACCTGGCACGGCACGCCCCTCAAGCGCATCGGCCGGGATCTGGCCGGCACCTCCTGCGCGGACACCGCGTACATGGATTCCCTGCCGCGGCGCGCCGCCCAGTGGAGTGTGCTCGTGTCGCCGAACAGCTTCTCCACCCCGGTCCTGCGCCGTGCCTTCGGCCACACCGGGGAGGTCCTGGAGTGCGGCTACCCGCGCAACGACCTGCTGTACGCCCCCGACCGGGAGAAGGTCGCCGCCGCCGTACGGGAGTCGCTCGGGGTCCCCGAAGGCCGCCGCGTCGTCCTGTACGCCCCCACCTGGCGCGAGGACGGGCCCAGGCGGAGCGGCCGGTACGGCCTCGATCTCCAACTGGACCTGGAACAGGCGCAGAAGGCGCTCGGCGACGACCACGTCCTGCTGGTGCGCCGCCACTACCTGGTCGGCGGGAGCGTCCCGGAGAGCGACTTCGTCCGCGACGTGTCGCGCTATCCGGACGTCGCGGAGCTGATGCTGATCAGCGATGTGCTGGTCACGGACTACTCGTCCCTGATGTTCGACTTCGCGCAGACCGGCCGGCCGATGCTCTTCCACACCTACGACCTGGAGCACTACCGCGACACCCTGCGCGGCTTCTGCTTCGACTTCGAGGGCCGGGCGCCCGGCCCGCTGATCCCCACCTCGGCCGGTGTCGTCGAGGCCCTGCGCGACCCGGAGTACGCGAGCGCCGGCCACCGCGACGCGTACGCCCGTTTCCGTGAGTCGTTCTGCGATCTGGACGACGGTACGGCGGCGGCGCAGGTCGTGGACCTGATGCTGAAGGGGGCGCAGGCGTGAACGCCCCCGACTTCAGCTGTGTGGTCACCTCTGCCGCGGACTCCACGGACGCCGCGGCCCTGCGTGCGTCCGTGGAGTCCGTGCTCGACCAGAGCCTGCGCGCCGTCGAGGCCCTCGTCGTCCTGCCCACGGACGGCGACGCCGCCGTCCGCGCGGCGGCCGAATCCCTCGCCGGGCTCGCCCCCGACCGGGTCCGCCTCCTCGTCGCCGAGCCGCCGGCCCGCTCCACCGCCGCTCTGCGCAACACCGGCCTGGACGCGGCCCGGGGCACCTACGTCCTCGTGCTCGGCGGGGGCGAACGCCTTCAGCAGCACGCCTGCCGCAACCTCTGGGAGGCCGGCACCCGCACCCGCGCCGACCTGGTCGCCGGGTGCTGGAGCCGGCTCACCGGGGACGGGGCGAAGGAACAGGAACCGGCCTGGCAGAACACGCTGTTCGCCCGCTCGCGGACCCTCGCCCGCTTCACCGACGCCCCCGAACTCTCCGTGCACGATGCCCTCGGGACGGGCTTCTGCCTGCGGCGCGAGGCCCTGGAGCGGCACGGACTGCGCTACGACGAGGACCTCACCCACAGCGAGATCATGTTCGGCCCCCTGGCCGCGGCGGTGGTCGGCCGGATCGCGCTGGTACGCCGCCGGATCGTCTCCGGGCAGGCCGTACCCGACCGGGGCCCGGGCCTCGCAGGGCTCGTCGAGGCCCACCGGCGCGTGTGCCACGTCCTGGTGGCCCAGGGGCTCACCGACCTGTGCGAGCAGCGCGAGCGGGCCTTCCTCACCGACCATCTCGTGCCGCTGGTGCGCTCGTTTCCGGAGCTGCCCGCCGCCGAGCGCGAACGGATCGCCCGGCGGGCCGTCCGGGTGCTGCCGGAGTGCGTCCCCGAACCTGCGCTGCTCACCCTGGCCCCTGTCGAACGCGTGGGCGTCCGGCTGCTGGAGCGCGGTGACGCGGACGGGACGCTCGCGGCGGCTTACGCGCTGCGCAGGCGGGGCACGGTGGCCGCACCGCTCACCACCGGGGACGACGGGCGGGTGTACTGGCAGGGCGAGGAGCAGGATCCCGCACTGGACGTCACCGAACTCGGCCACCAGCACCGTACGTTCGGCGAGCTGAAGCTGATGAACAGGCTCACCCGGTACGAGGCCGGGGGCGGCCGGGTGCTGCTCGAGGGCCGCCTCGTCCTGCCCGCGCACACGGGCCCGGGGGACTCCCCGAGCGCCCGGCTGGAGTTCCGGGTACGGGACGGCTCCCGCACCTTCGTCCTGCCGGTCGACGAACTCCGGCGCGACGCCACCGGAATCAGCTGGCGGACCCGCGCCGACCTCACCCGGGTCCTGCGCCCCCTCGGCGCCCGCGACACCGTGTGGGACGCCCGGATGGTGCTGGAGGACGGCCCGGTCCGCTCGGTCAGCGACCTCTTCGCCGCCCACGACCTCGTGGGTCCGGCGGACCGCTCTCCCGCCCGGCCACGCCTCGGCCGGGCCGCCGGGGACACCTGGCAGCCCTACGTCACGCTCAGGGACCATCTGGCGCTCCGGCTCGAAGCCCGCCGCCGCCCGGCCCGCACGGTCCGGCGACTGGTCCACTACGCCACCCACTTCCGCCCCGCGCGCAGGGTGAGGCAGCTGGCGCGGGCCCTGGGCAGGCGCCGTGACCGGCTGCACGCCCGGGGGCTGAAGGTCTCCGTCTACCACTCCTGGTTCCTCCGGCTGCCCGTACGCAAGGGGTCCGTGGTCTTCGAGAGCCACATGGGCACGTGCTACGGGGACAGCCCCCGGGCCATCCACGAGGAGGTCCGCGGCAGAGGGCTTCCGCTGCGCTGCGTCTGGTCGTACGAGAGCTCCCCGGACGGCTTCCCGGCCGGCACACGCCTCGTGCGCCGCTGGTCGTGGCGGTATCTGTGGGAGCTCGCCCGGGCCGAGTACTGGGTCGACAACCAGGGATTCCCGCAGTCCCTGAGCAAGCCATCCCGCACCACCTACCTGCAGACCTGGCACGGATCGGCGTACAAGCGCATGGGCTTCGACGAGACCCGGGTGCGCCTGCAGAACGCCCCGCAGCGTGAGCGGCTCCAGGAGGCGGTGCACCGTTTCGACCACTTCCTCGTCCGCTCCGAGCACGATGTGCGCACCCTCGCGCGCGCGTACCGGCTTCCGGAGAAGGCTCTGCTGCGCACCGGCTATCCGCGCAACGACGTCCTGGTGGCCGCACGGGCCAGGGACGAGGCGGAGGGGCGGCTGCCGCGTCCGGCGCTCGCCGGGGAACTCGGCCTGCCCGACCACCGGAAGGTGGTCCTGTACGCGCCGACGTTCCGGGGCGGGCCGGGGAAGCGCAAACGCCGACGGCTGCTGCTGGATGCCGCGCGCTTCGCGGAACACTTCGGGGACGAGTACACACTGCTGGTCCGTGCGCACTACCTGGAGGCGGCGAGTCTGCCCGTGTGCCCGCCGGGGACGGTCGTGGACGTCTCGGGCCACCACGACGTCAGCGAACTGCTGGCGCTCGCCGACGTGCTGGTCACCGACTACTCGTCGATCATGTTCGACTATGCGCTCCTGGACCGGCCGGTCGTTCTCTTCGCGCCGGATCTCGACGCGTACGCCGCCGAGCGGGGCAGCTACTTCGACCTGCGTGCCAAGGCACCGGGGCCGGTGGTGGCGACCGAGGACGAACTGTTCCGTGTGCTGGCCCGCCTGAAGGCCGCGGACACCGGGTTCGAGACCAAACGCAGGGCCTTTGCCGAGGAGTTCGGCGGCTACGACCGGGGGGACGCGGCACGTGCCGTCGTGGACACCGTGTTCGCCCGCCATGTGTCCGACGTGCGTACCGGGGAGGCGGGCCGATGAGCCGCAGCCGTGATGTCTTCATCGTCGCGAACAGCACGGACGAACTCGGTGGTGTCACCGCGTGGATGCACCGGACGGCCCAGCTGTTCCAGGAGCAGGGCCACCGGGTCCACACCATCGGCATCCACGCCGCCGAGCTGAGGATGGCCCTGCCCGAACCGCCCGGCTACCCCGTCACACCGCTGTACCCGTCCCATCCGCCGACCCCCTGGACCCCCCGGGGTGTACGCGACCGCTTCCGGTTCACGGCACGGCGCGACGAGGCGGCCCGGGCGGCCCGTAAACGGCAGGCCGTGGACCGGCTCTCGGAGATCTTCCGCGCCGCCCGGCCCGGCGGTGTGGTGATCGTCAGCCAGGTCTGGGCGATGGAATGGGTCGGCGAGGCGGACACCGCCGGACTGCGGGTCATCGGGATGAGCCACGAGTCCTACGACTACTCCCGTGCGAGCCACCGCTACCGCTGGATCAAGAACCACTACACGGGGCTCGACCACTGGCTCGTCCTCACCGAGGCGGACGCCGACATCTGGGCGGGGGACGGGATGAACAACGTCGGCTTCATGCCCAACGCCCTGGCCGCGCTGCCCGAAGTGCCCTCCCCGCGGCGCGAGAAGGTGGTGGCGAGCATCGGCAGGCTCACCGACCAGAAGGGCATCGACATGCTCCTGGACACCTGGGCGCTGGTGGCCCCGCAGCGCCCCGACTGGCGTCTGGACGTGTACGGGGCGGGCGAGGACGAGGCGGGCCTGCGGGCGCAGTGCGCGGACCTGGGCCTGGACGGCTCGGTCGCGTGGAGGGGCCGCACGGACGATGTCCCCGGAGCACTCGCGGCCTCGTCCGTCTTCGTGCAGTCCTCGCGCGGCGAGGGCTTTCCGCTCGCGCTGATGGAGGCCATGGCGAGCGGTGTCCCGTGTGCGGCGTTCGACTGCGCACCAGGAGTGCGGGAGATCGTGCGCGACGGCGAGGACGGGCTGCTCGCACCCGCGGGGGACATCGGTGAGCTCGCCGACCGGCTCCTGCGGCTCACCGGCAACCCCAGGATGCGGGACGCGATGGGGGACCGGGCGCGGGCCGACGTCCAGCGGTTCTCCGAGGTGGAGATCATGCGCCGCTGGGAGGAGCTGTTCGCGTTCCTGGAGCGCTGAGCGTTCCGCGGTGAGGTGTACGGGGCGTACGGGAAGGGCCGGTCCGCCCCGTACACCTCACCCGTTGGTGTACTCCCGCACCGTCACCTGCCGGGGCACCCCCGTGGGCCCCCGGCCGCCGGTCGGCAGGGGCAGTGGCAGTCCCGAGGTGTCGCCCAGGAAGACCCGGCGCACCACCCGCTCCGCCGCGTGCCCGTCGTCGTACGGGCAGAACCGGGCCCGGAACGCCGCCCGCCGCTGCGCCGAGCGCGGGCCGCGCCAGTGGTCCGTGGCGAAGATCTCGTGCAGCTCGTCCTGGCTGCGCGCCACAGCCCCCGGCGGGAACCCCTCCAGGTCGAAATATGTGCCGCGCGCCGCCTCGTAGGCCTGTCTGTCCTCGAGGTGCAGGACGACCGGCCGGTCCAGGTTGACGTAGTCGAACATCAGCGACGAGTAGTCCGTGATCAGTGCGTCCGAGGCGAGACAGAGGTCCTCGACGGAGGGATGGGCGCTGACGTCGATGATCTGGGGGTGCGGGGGGCGTCCGGCGACGGTGCGGGCCGCGGAGCCGGTGTCCAGGTAGTGGGAGCGGGCCAGGATGACGAAGTGCGGGCCCAGGACCTGGACCAGCTGGTCCAGGTCCAGGGTGTGGTGCTGGGCGCGCCGGTAGTCGCGGTGCGTCGGGGCGTACAGGACGGCGGTGCTGCCCGCCGGGACGGCCAGGCTCTCGCGCAGCTGCGCGATCCGGGCGGGGCCGGTGCGGCGGAAGACGTCGTTGCGCGGATTGCCGTACTCCAGCGTGGTGTAGCCGGAGGGGTAGGTCCGCTCCCACACGAGGGTGGAGTGCTGGTTGGCGGAGAGCGAGAAGTCCCACTTGTCGACGTTGCGCAGCAGCGACTCGAAGTCCATGGAGCCGGCTGCGGCGGGACGGTGCACGAGGTCGGTGCCCATCGTCTTCAGGGGCGTCCCGTGGTGGGTCTGCAGCAGCACCTGGCCGCGGCGCTTCACCAGCCGCCGGTCGAAGTTGACGTTGTTCACGAGGTACTTGGAGCGGGCCAGGGCCGTCCAGTAGGCGAAGGTCCCCGGGTTCAGCACCCGGGTGGCCGCCGGCACGGTGTGCGCGTCCTCGGGGCGGCAGATCCAGGAGGTGCGCAGCCCGGGGACCAGGGCGCGGGCCGTCTCCTCGACGGCCGCGGGGCTGCAGGTGTAGCCGCGGTTCCAGTAGGCGGCGAACACCGCCTCCGAGGGCCGCACCGGGAGCCGGAGCTGGATGCGGTAGTGCAGCTGGAGGACGGCCCCGCGCACCGCCCGGCGCAGCGCCGCGGTACCGCGGCGCAGCCGGCCGCGCAGCTGCTGGGCGGCCCACAGGGCGCGGTACGTGCGATGGGCGCCCAGCCGGAACAGCCCGTGGCGCAGCCGGGCACGGCGCGGTACGGGGGCGCCCGGGGTGCGGTAGCGGCGGCAGTGGGCGCGGGCGAGGCGGAAGAACTGGCCCCGTGTGCCGCGCGGGAGCCGGCCGCGGGAGGTGAACAGCGTCGAGAAGTGGTCGAGCATCCGGCGGAACATCACGGGACGCCAGACGGCGAGTTCGGGGCGGGCGTCGATGAAGGCGAAGACCCGGTCGTACTGGTCGAAGACGTCGAAGTGCCTGCGGGTGGTGGTGGAGAGGATGTTGCCGCGGCGCCGCTGGCGGTATCCGACGCAGACCGCGTCCAGGACGGCGATCGATCCGGCGGCCATCAGCACCGGATAGGTCCAGGGGGTGTCCTCGTAGTAGCCGGGCGGGAAGGTGAAGCCCTCGGCCTCGATGAACTCGCGGCGGTAGGCCTTGTTCCAGACGACCATCAGGACCTTGAGCAGTTCGGGGCGTTCCGCGAGCCGGAAGGAGGCGGGTCCGGTCTCGGCGAGGTGCCGGGCGAAGGTGTTGCGTACGCTCTCGCCCGACCAGTACGTGCGGGCGTAATCGTAGACCAGGACATCGGGACCGCCGGTCGCGGTGAGCCGGTCGGCGATGGTCTGCAGCGCCTCGGGGGCGAAGGTGTCGTCGCCGTCGAGGAAGAGCAGGTAGTCACCGTTCGCCCTGGCCACCCCGGCGTTGCGGGCCGGTCCGAGACCGGAGTTGTGCGGGAGGTGGACGGCGCTGACCCGGGGGTCGCGCGCGGCGTACTCGTCGGCGATCGGGCCGCAGGCGTCCGGTGAACAGTCGTCGACCACGATGATTTCGTAGTCCTTGAAGGACTGGTTCAGCACGGAGTCGAGACACGCGTGCAGATACGCCTGGACCCGGTACGCGGGCACGATGACACTGAACCGGGGCACAACACATCCAGGGGTCGCTCGCGGGCGGGCAGGTGGCCCGCAAACGGCCGATGGAGTGACTTGGTTACGCCGGATGTGGCATTCGGGGGAAGTACGAGGTAGGGCGGCCCGGTCGGGAGTGACCGGGCCGCCGCGTCATTGACGAACGCATGTACGCCATGGGTGTGGCGCCGGGGTGCCGCTACTTGACGGCGCCGGCCATCACACCGGAGACGAACTGCCGCTGGAAGGCGAAGAACACCGCCAGCGGGATCACCATCGACACGAAGGCGCCGGGCGCCAGGACGTCGATGTTGTTGCCGAACTGGCGGACCTGCTGCTGCAGGGCCACGGTGATCGGCGGGGACTCCGAGTCCGCGAAGATCAGCGCGACGAGCATGTCGTTCCACACCCAGAGGAACTGGAAGATCCCCAGGGACGCGATCGCCGGGCCTCCCAGCGGCATCACGACCCGGGTGAACAGCCGGATCTCGCCCGCACCGTCGAGCCGTGCGGCCTCCAGGAGTTCACGGGGGATCTCCGCGAAGAAGTTCCGCAGGAGGAAGATGGCGAACGGCAGACCGAACGCCGTGTGGAACATGATCACGCCGAAGGTCGTCTCGAAGATCCCGATGGTGCCGAAGAGCTCGGAGACGGGGATCAGCGCGACCTGCACGGGGACCACCAGCAGGCCGACGACCACCAGGAACCACCAGTCGCGGCCGGGGAACTCCATCCAGGCGAAGGCGTATCCGGCGAGCGAGCCGATCACCACGACAAGGAACGTGGTGGGGACGGTGATCAGGACCGTACTGAGGAGCGAATCCGTGATGACCGAATTGTCGAGCAGACGCTGGTAGTTGTCGAACGTGAGCTCCGACGGGGCGGTGAAGATCTTCCACCAGCCGGAGGCCGCGATGTCGTCGGCCCCGCGCAGCGAGGACAGCAGCAGTCCGATGGTCGGCATCAGCCAGAACAGGCCCACCAGGACGAGGAAGACCCGCATGAAACCGCCGCCCGCGCGGGCGGCCACCCGCGCGGCGAGGGACGGCCTGGCCTTCACCGGCTCGGCCGTGGCAGCGAGGACCCCTGTGGCCCTTACCGGCTCGGTCGTGGTCATCGGCGCCCCTCCTTACGTATCCGGCGGACATTGAAGAGCATCACCGGAATCACCAGCAGCAGCAGGAGCACGGCGATGGCGCTGCCGACCCCGAGATCCGCGTCCGTGCCGAACGAGGACCGGTACAGCTGGAGCGCCAGGACGTTCGCGTCGTCCTGGGTGGAGCCGGGCGCGATGATGAAGACCAGGTCGAAGATCTTCAGGACGTTGATCATCAGGGTGACCAGCACCACCGCGAGGACGGGCGCGAGCAGTGGGACGGTGATCCGGCGGAACACCTGCCACTCGTTGGCGCCGTCCACCCGGGCCGCTTCGAGGAGTTCGCGCGGCAGGCCCGCCAGGCCCGCCGCGATCAGCACCATCGCGAAGCCCGCCCACATCCAGACGTAGCTCCCGATGATCCCCGGTGTCACGAGGGACGGGCCGAGCCAGTCGACCCCGTTGTACGGCTCGCGGAAGTTCGTCGCGGGCAGCCGCAGCTCCGCGCCGTCGGCCGATGCGGGCAGGGTGAACACGCCGTCCGCGCCCGCTTGCGCGGAGGCGACGACCTTGCCGTCCTTGACCGCCTCGACCGTGATGCCCTTCAGGCCGAACTCCTTCGGGTCCACGACGTTCGGTTTGCCGCCGCCCCCCTTGGTGAAGTCCAGCCACGCGGTACCGGTGATCTTCCCGTCCACCGCGGTGGCGGCCTTCGCCGGCTCCGCGTCGCCCGGCATCTTCGCGGGCGCCACACCGACGAGCGGCAGTTGTACCGGCGTGCCGGCCCGCGCCGGTTCCTTCGTGACGAAGGAACCGCCGCCGCCCGCCTTCAGCGGATGGACGGGCAGCGGATGCGCCTTCGGGAAGCCCGACGACTCGGAGAACGTGTCGTGCACGCCCACCGCCACCGCGTTGGCGACCCCGCGCTCCGGCGCCTGGTCGTACACCAGGCGGAAGATGATGCCCGCGGCCAGCATCGAGATCGCCATCGGCATGAAGACGATCAGCTTGAACGCCGTGCCCCACTTGATGCGCTCGGTCAGCACCGCGAACATCAGCCCGAGCACGGTGGAGACCGTCGGCGCGAGGACGACCCAGATCAGGTTGTTCTTGACCGCGGTACGGATGGTGTCGTCGGTGAACAGCGACGTGTAGTTGTCGATGCCCGCGAAGCCCGTGCCCGACTGGTCGAGGAAGGACCGGTAGACGGAGTACACGATCGGATAGACGACGAGTGCGCCGAGCAGCACCAGGGCGGGCAGCAGGAACGCCGCCGCGAACACCCTGCGGGTGCCGGTCACGCTCCCGCGCGTGCGTACGGGCTTCGGCTCGCCATCAGGACGCTTGTCGGCGGGGGGCACCGCTCCGGCGCCCCCCGCGGTCGCTGTGGTCATCCCGTCAGCTCTTGTACGCCTCGGCCGCGTCGGACTCCAGTTTCGCCTGAGTCCCCGCGATGTCCTTCGGGTTCTTCAGGAAGTCCTGGAGCGTCTTCCACTCACCCTTCCCGGGGGTCCCGCCGAACGACTGGGGCGCCTGGTCGGACATGTCGAACCGGACGTCGTCGCCTGCCGCGATCAGCGCCTCGGCCATCTTGCGCTGCACGTCGTTCGGGTACGCGGCCACGTCCAGGCCCTTGTTGGGCGAGATGAACCCGCCCGCCTCTGCCCAGATCTTCGCCGCGTCCGTCGAGGCCAGCCAGGTCAGCAGCGCCTGGGCGCCCTTGCTGTCCTTGAGCGCCACGGCGGCGTCGCCGCCCGTCACCACGGGGGAGTCCGCGCCGACCGCCGGGAACGGGAACACCTTGGCGTCCGTACCGATCTTCGCCTTGGTCTGTGCGATGTTGATGGAGACGAAGTCACCCTCGAACACCATCGCGCCCTTGGGCTGGTCCCCGCCGGTGAAGGTCTGGGTGACGGACGCCGGGAACTCGGTCTGCAGCGCCCCGTCGGCGCCGCCCGCGATCAGGCTCGGCTTGCCGAAGAGCTCGGCGAGCGTGGTCAGCGCGTCCTTGACGGACGGGTCCGTCCACTTGATCTCGTGCTTGGCCAGCTGGTCGTACTTCTCCGGGCCGGCCTGCGAGAGGTAGATGTTCTCGAACCAGTCGGTGAGCGTCCAGCCGTCCGCGCCGCCGACGGAGACGGGGGTGACACCGGAGGCGGAGACCGTCTCGGCGGTGGCCAGGAAGTCCTTCCAGGTCTTCGGCTCACTCGCGCCCGCGTTCTCGAACGCCGCGGCGTTGTACCAGATGAGGGACTTGTTGGCGGCCTTGAAGTAGACGCCGTACTGGGTGCCGTCCACCGCACCGAGGTCCTGCCAGACCTTCGCGTAGTTCTTGCCGAGCTCGGCCTTCGCCTCGGCCCCCACCGGCTTCGCCCACTTCTTGGCGACCGCCTGCTGGATGGCGCCGACCTGCGGGATCATCGCCACGTCCGGGGGCTGGCCGCCCGCAATCTTCGTACCGAGGAAGTTGACGATCGGGTCCTGCGCCGGAACGAAGGTCACCGTGGCGCCCGTGCGCTTCTCGAACTCGTCCAGCACCTTGGTGAAGTTGGCCTGCTCCGGCCCCGTCCAGACCGCGGCGACCGAGACCTTCTCGCCGTCCAGTTTCGGCAGTGCGACGCTCGACGGACTTTCCTTGCCCGAGCCCTCGCCCGCCTTGTCCTTGGAGCCGCCGTCGTCACCGCATCCCGTGAGGGCCAGTGACCCGATCGCGGTGAACACCAGTGCGGCCCTACGCATTCGAAGGGTTGTGCGCATTCCCTGCCCCGTCTCTCCTGCGCGCATGTGTGCGGACCGGCACCAACGGTGGGACCTGCGGGTGCCGCTCACGTCTCACATCGTGCGGTTCACATCGTCCGTGCGCACAGTCCTACGCCGGGTGCACGGGCGCCGCAATACCACCCTCGGCATCAACCGGTTGATCGTGATGGGCTCGTGACGTGAGATCAATGCGCCGGAGAGGGAACGGATTTTCAGGACGGAGACGCGGGGAACGGGATCAGCGGGGGCAGCCGCTCGGCGTTCACCGAACGGGCCGCCCGCTCGAGGGCGCTGGCCAGCAGAGCCAGGTCCGTCGGCCCGTTGCCCAGCTCACGGACCGGGCGCCGGGCCGGCGGATCGCCCATCCGCTCCCACTCCAGCGGGACGACGGTGGGACGCAGGGTCGCCGTGCGCGGGATGCGGCCCGTGACCCGGCCGCCCTGGAACGGGGTGACCCGGCCGTCCGGATGCCCCAGCCGGCCACGGCCCGGGGCCGCTTCGTCGGGTGACGGCGGTACGACGGGCGGGTCGAGCACGATCCGCAGCCGGGCCCCGCGGGCCAGCTCCGTGTCCTCGGTGCGGTCCGGGCGGGCGGAGGTGGCCACCAGATGGACACCGAGGCGTCCGCCGTCCCTGGCCACGGCCTCCAGCGCCCGTACGACGGATCCGGCGGCCGGGCGGCCGGGGCTGCCGAGCGCCGGGGCGACCAGGGCGTCGAAGTCGTCGGCCAGCACGACGAGGCGGGGCAGGGGAGAGGGGCCGGGATCCGTGGACCGGGCGGTGGTCCGCAGCCGCAGGGTGCCGCTGGCGGGTGATTCGAGATCGCCGCGTTGTTCGACGACGCCGGCAGGACGGCGGCCGACGGGCGCCTGCGACTCCTCGTACCGCGCGTGCCACTCGGTGAAGTCCAGCGTGCCGAGCAGCTCGGCCCTGCGCTTCAGCTCGCCGCCGAGCGCCTGGGCGAACTCCCGCATCCGTACGGGGTCGGAGGCGACGAGGTGCGTGAACACGTGCGGCAGCTCCGTACAGGGACGCAGACCCTCGCCGCGCTCCCCGTGCTCACCGCCCGCCCCGTCGATCAGCAGGATGCCGAGCCGGTCGGGCCGGGCGGCGGACGCCAGCGACGCGGCGACGGCCCGCAGCAGTTCCGTACGGCCGCTGCCGGCCGGTCCCTCGACCAGCAGGTGCGGGCCCTCGTCGGCCAGATCGATGGAGAGGGGTCCTCGGGGTCCGGCGCCGAGCACGATCACGGGCCGCCCGGCACAGCCGGAGGACACGGCCGCGCCTCGCGCCTGCGCCTCGCGCCGCTGCTCGGGCACGCCGGGCGCCGGGGAGTACGCGGAACGGCCCGACCCGGAGCTGGTGGGGCCGCTGCCCCGGAACGGCGTGTGCCCCGGGTCCGGGGCCGCACGCTGCTGTCCCACCCGGGGGCCGGTGCTCAGGGTGCGGCCGGAACCCGTCGTGTCCAGGTCCGCGGTGCCGGTCGTGCGCACCGTCGCCCCCGGCTGGTCCTCCGCCGTGGACGCCCACCGGGCCATGAGGGAGGCAGGGGTGGCCCTGGCGAGGCCCAGCTCGTCCAGCAGCCGGGCGGACGGGGGCAGCGCGGCCGCCGCCATGGGCCTGCCCGGCAACGCGGCCGAGCCCTCGTCGCGCAGCGGGGCCAGGGCGCGCCCGAACCGCTCCGCCCAGGCCGCCGACACCGCGTCCACCGCGGCGACGGTGCCGTGCCCGGCGGCCTGGCCGCCCGCCGTACGCAGCAGACGCAACGCGGTCGCCACATCGCCGCTCAGCATGGCGACCGCCCCGCACTCGCGGAAGGCGATCGAGGCCCGGCACGCGGTGTCGTAGGTCGCGGCGACCGGAGAGGTGGGTGAGGCCGCCGGCGTCTCGGCCAGGCAGATCAGATGGATTCCGGCCGCCGCCCCTGCACCGGCCAGCCCGGCCGTGCTCTCGCGCAGCGCCGCCGAACCGGGGTCGCCGTCCACGACGACCACCGTGAACGGCCCCGAGTGGTGGCGGGCGGCCTCGGCCACCGCGGCCCGGTCCGCGCTCGCCCAGCCGGGGCCGAGGGGTCCTTCGTACAGGCGGCGCACCAGCTCGGCCGTCCGCGCCTCGGCCTGCTCCCTGTTGTAGGCGAGGAGCAGCCTGCAGTCCTGGCCGTGCATGGGGCGCAGATGCGGCAGCCAACCGAGCCAGGACCACTCCCGCCGCCGTTCGTCGGTGCTGCGGGTCCGGTCCGTGCTGATCAGCACGATCTCCAGGTCGAACGGGGAGTGCAGCGCGGCGAGCTGCGCCACCGTGGAGCGGACGAGTCCGGACAGCCGCGCCCTGGGCCCTGCGAGCCCGAGCGAACCGGCCTCCCGCAGCCCCACGGTGACCGGCACGGCCGGCAGGTCGGCCCGCTCCGTCGTCCCCAGCCGTACGACCAGGGCCTCCGGGTGGCTCGCGTCGCGCTCCCACAGGCGCGGGCCGGGGCCGAGCGCGGTGAGGAGCACGGTCGCGGGGTCGGGCCAGGTGCCTGCCGGGGCCGAGGGAGCGGGAGAGCCCGATGAGGGGGAGAGCCGGGCCTGCTCGGCGCCGGCGGCCGGGAGCGGCGCACCGGCCGCCCCGTTGCCGGGGCCGCCCTTGCCGCCGGCCAGGCGCCGCGCCCAGGCCCCTATGCCGCCGCGCCGCGGAGCCTCGCCCTCCGTGAGGGCGTCGCCGCGGCCGTGGGTGAGCTGCGGCCTCGCACCGGCCGGTCCGCTCCGGTGTTCGCCGTGTCCTGCGGGGGTGTCGCCGTACGCCTCGTCCGCGCCGTGGCCGGAGTGGTCCGCCGGGGAGGGGCTGTAGGCATGGCTGTGCCCTCCGCAGCCGCCGTGCTCCTCCCGCTCCCCGTCCCCATGGACGCTCGCACCGGCCCCCGCGGTGTCCCTGGGATCCGCCCGGGCGACCCTCAGATGGCCCTCGCCGTCGGGTGCCGTCGCCAGGCCCGGCGTACGGGTGCCTGCCGTGAGCCGGAGTGTCGACTCGCCGAGGCGGAGCAGTGCGCCCGGGGTCAGCGGGACCGGGCGCTCGCCGATCTCCGTACCGTCCAGGGCGGTGCCGTTGGTGGAGCGGAGGTCGGCGACCGATACCCGGCCGTCCTCGGAGACCGTCACCGCGCAGTGCAGCCGGGACACGTCCGGGTCGTCGAGCGGTACGTCGGCGTCGGCGGAGCGGCCGATCCGGATCTGCCCGCCGTGCAGCAGGTGGACCCCGCCCGCGTCGGGTCCCGCGATCACGTGCAGCTGCGCGGGGACGGCGTCGTCCGCCGTCTCGTCCTCGCCGGGAACCTGGAGGGAGAGCACCGCGCCGTCGACCAGGGGCGGCTCACCCAGGGCGCAGCGCTGCGAGTCGAGCCGCTCCCGCCCGGCGTACAGCACGACGGCGCCGCCGCCCAGGGAGCCCTCGGGCCCCGACACCGCCGCGGCCAGGCTGGAGGCGACAGCCGCGAGAGCCGTCCCCGCGGGGGCGGTGACGAGCACGTCGCAGGCGCGCGTGGGGGTCTGGCCGCTGCGCGGCGCGAGGACGGTCAGCCGGATCTGCATCGCCGTCAGCGGTCCCTTCTGCGCGGGGTGCCCGGCAGGGGGTGGTGCCCTGTGATTCCCCCCACCCGGCACGGACGCGTCGTCCGGTACAGGTCGTCACGGAGCGCGAAGGTCCCAGCCCCCACAGTTCCGTGCTTGAGGCATCCTCGCACCTGCCACTGACAACACGCCCGGGGGTGACCGCTTAGTGATCTTGAATGGTCGGCTGTGGGTGCAAAAGTGCCTGCTTGGTCCTGCCCGGGGAGTGCTGCACACTCGTTCGGCAACCAACTGTCGCGCCTGTGCGTCTTCCCCGGACACGGCACCGGCACGACCTGAGGACGACCCGCCGGTGCCCGGTACGGCGGCACTAGAGTGGGCCGGAGCATCCGGGCGGACCCGGGGGACCGCAAGCACAACGATCAGCAGGGAGCGCATGACGTGCGGCCGGTAGGCAGCAAGTACCTGCTCGAGGAACCGCTCGGACGCGGCGCCACGGGCACCGTCTGGCGAGCCCGCCAGCGGGAGACCGCGGGTGCCGAGGCGGCTGTCGCCGGGCAGCCCGGCGAGACCGTTGCGATCAAGGTCCTCAAGGAGGAGCTCGCCAACGACGCGGATGTCGTGATGCGGTTCCTCCGTGAGCGCTCCGTGCTGCTGCGGCTCACCCACCCGAACATCGTGCGGACCCGGGACCTCGTCGTCGAGGGCGATCTCCTCGCCCTCGTGATGGACCTGATCGACGGCCCGGACCTGCACCGCTACCTGCGCGAGAACGGCCCGCTCACCCCGGTCGCCGCTGCCCTGCTCACCGCCCAGATCGCGGACGCGCTCGCCGCCAGCCACGCCGACGGCGTCGTCCACCGCGACCTGAAGCCCGCCAACGTGCTGCTCGACGAGCGGGACGGCGCGATGCACCCGATGCTCACCGACTTCGGCATCGCGCGCCTCGCGGACTCCCCGGGCCTGACCCGGACCCATGAGTTCGTCGGTACGCCCGCCTATGTGGCGCCCGAGTCGGCCGAGGGCCGTCCGCAGACCTCCGCCGTGGACATCTACGGCGCGGGCATCCTGCTGTACGAGCTGGTCACGGGACGTCCGCCGTTCGCCGGGGGCACCGCCCTCGAGGTGCTGCACCGGCACCTCAGCGAGGAGCCCAGGCGGCCCGGAAACGTTCCCGAGCCGCTGTGGACGGTCATAGAGCGCTGCCTGCGCAAGAACCCGGACCAGCGGCCCAGCGCCGTGAGCCTGGCCCGCGCGCTGCGCACCGTCGGCGCGGGTGTCGGGGTGCACGCGAACTCGGCGCAGATCGCCGCGGCCGAGGGCGTCGGCGCCCTGCTCGCGCCCGATCCGGCGCCCGCAGCCGTACCGGAGACCCCGGGTGCGGCCGACCCGACGCAGGTGCTGCCGAGCAACGCGGGATCCTACGATCCGTCGGCCGCGACCAGCGTGATGCAGCAGACCCCGGGAGGCGGCGGCCACGCCGACCCGACCGCGGTCATGCCTCCCGTGCCCCCGCGTCCCGCCGGCGCTCCGCCCGCCGACGAGCCGCACCCCTGGCAGTCCCAGCTCAGGGCGGCCCGCGACCGCAACGAGCAGACGCAGGTCCAGTACCTCGACCCGAGCCAGGACCCGCTGCGCCGCCGCCCCCAGCGCCAGCAGCAGGCCCCGCAGCCTCAGCAGCGCCGGCAGCCTCCGCAGGATCAGCGCCCGCAGCCCCAGCGCGCCCAGCAGTACCCGCAGCAGCAGCCTCAGCGCTACCAGCCGCAGCAGCAGCAGCAACGCCAGCCCCAGCGCCAGCAGTACGCGCCCCCGCAGCAGCCGGCACCCCAGCCGCCGGCCCCGCGCCAGCCCAGGCAGCGCAGCTCCAACCCGATGCGCATCCCCGGACTCGGCTGCCTCAAGGGCTGTCTGTTCACCCTGGTGCTGCTGGTCGTCGCCAGCTGGCTGATCTGGGAACTGACGCCCCTGCAGGACTGGGTGGCCCAGGGCAAGGGGTACTGGGAGGCCATCGGGGACGGGATCGACAAGGTCTCCGGCTGGTTCGAGGACCTGGGCGGCAACAGCGGCGACGTGCCGCCCAGCGGCCAGTAACGTCACCCAGTCTGTTCCTTTGTCGACTTCTGCGGGGCTATTTCGCCCGCAGAAGTGAAGGTTGGCGCCATCCAGGGCACGCAACACCCCGATAGCCGCGTAACTTTGTCGACCGGGGGGTCAACGCCAGCCGCTGAGGGAGCAGTCTTGGCACGGAATATCGGCAGCCGGTACACCGCCCACCAGATTCTGGGGCGCGGCAGCGCCGGCACGGTGTGGCTCGGCGAGGGGCCCGAGGGCCCCGTCGCCATCAAGCTGCTCCGTGAGGACCTCGCGTCCGACCAGGAGCTCGTGGGCCGCTTCGTGCAGGAGCGCACAGCCCTGCTCGGGCTCGATCATCCGCACGTGGTCGCCGTGCGCGACCTCGTCGTGGACGGCAACGACCTCGCGCTGGTCATGGACCTCGTGCGGGGCACCGATCTGCGCACCCGGCTCGACCGGGAGCGCCGCCTCGCGCCCGAGGCCGCCGCGGCGATCATCGCGGACGTGGCCGACGGGCTCGCGGCCGCGCACCGTGCCGGAGTGGTCCACCGCGACGTCAAGCCGGAGAACATCCTGCTCGACATGGAGGGCCCCCTGGGCCCCGGGGGCTCGCACCCGGCACTGCTCACCGACTTCGGTGTCGCCAAGCTGATCGACACCCCGCGCCGCACCAAGGCCACCAAGATCATCGGTACGCCGGACTATCTGGCCCCCGAGATCGTCGAGGGCCTCCCGCCGCGCGCCGCCGTGGACATCTACGCCCTCGCGACGGTGCTGTACGAGCTCCTGGCAGGCTTCACGCCCTTCGGCGGCGGCCACCCCGGCGCGGTGCTGCGCCGCCACGTCACCGAGACGGTCGTCCCCCTCCCGGGCATCCCCGAGGAGCTCTGGCAGCTGCTGGTCCAGTGCCTGGCCAAGGCGCCTGCGTCCCGGCTGCGCGCCTCGGAGCTCGCGGTCCGCCTGCGCGAGCTGCTTCCCCTGCTGTCCGGGATACCTCCGCTGGACGTGGACGAGCCCGACGCCGAGGCCGAGCCGCAGATGTACGACGAGCAGCAGTACACCCCCGCCCACGAGGAGCCGCGCCGCCGCGGCGCGGTCCCGCTGGTACCGGGCTCCTCCCCGGACTCCAACCGGGACACCCATACGAGCATGCGGGTCCCCGCCCCCGACGAGCTGGCCGGCGGCCCTCTGGGCACGGCACGCGCCCCGCGCGCCCCGGGGCGTCCGAGGCCCGGATCGGCACGCAACAAGTCCGCCGCCGTCCGCAAGCGCCGCATCACCCTCGGTGCTGCCGTGGTCGCCCTGTGCGTGGCCATAGGGGTGGGCGGCTGGCTCGCCACGAGCGGTGACGACGCGGGCGCGACCCCCCAGGACACCGAGAATTCGGCGCCGGCGGTGCCCTGAGGACCACCCTCGGGACGGCCCGGTCCCGGGGGAGGAACAGGTTCACTCGTCCAGCCGTTAGGCTGGACCCGTGGCAGTCGTCGATATTTCCGAAGAGCTGAAGTCCCTCTCCTCGACCATGGGGTCGATCGAGGCCGTCCTGGACCTGGATGCGCTGAGGGCCGATATCGCCGCGCTCGAGGAGCAGGCGGCGGCGCCGTCCCTCTGGGACGACCCGGAGGCGGCGCAGAAGATCACCAGCAAGCTTTCACACCTCCAGGCCGAGGTCCGCAAGGCCGAGGCCCTGCGCGGCCGCATCGACGACCTCTCCATCCTCTTCGAGCTCGCCGAGGACGAGGGCGACGCCGACGCGCTGGCCGAGGCCGAGTCCGAGCTGGAGTCGGTCCGCAAGGCGCTGGACGAGATGGAGGTCCGCACGCTCCTCTCCGGTGAGTACGACGCGCGCGAGGCCCTTGTCACCATCCGCGCCGAGGCCGGTGGCGTCGACGCCGCGGACTTCGCCGAGAAGCTCCAGCGCATGTACCTCCGCTGGGCCGAGCGGCACAACTACAAGACCGAGGTCTACGAGACCGCCTACGCCGAAGAGGCCGGCATCAAGTCGACCACCTTCGCGGTGGAGGTGCCGTACGCCTACGGCACGCTCTCCGTCGAGCAGGGCACCCACCGGCTCGTCCGGATCTCCCCGTTCGACAACCAGGGCCGCCGCCAGACGTCCTTCGCGGGTGTCGAGGTGCTGCCCGTGGTCGAGCAGACGGACCACGTCGAGATCGACGAGTCCGAGCTCCGCGTCGACGTGTACCGCTCCTCGGGCCCCGGCGGCCAGGGCGTCAACACCACGGACTCCGCGGTGCGCCTGACCCACCTGCCCACCGGCATCGTCGTCTCCTGCCAGAACGAGCGTTCGCAGATCCAGAACAAGGCGTCCGCCATGAACGTCCTCCAGGCGAAGCTCCTCGAGCGCCGCCGCCAGGAGGAGCAGGCGAAGATGAACGCGCTCAAGGGCGACGGCGGCAACTCCTGGGGCAACCAGATGCGTTCGTACGTCCTGCACCCGTACCAGATGGTCAAGGACCTGCGTACGGACTTCGAGATGGGCAACCCGGAAGCGGTGTTCAACGGCGAGATCGACGGCTTCGTCGAGGCCGGTATCCGCTGGCGCAAGCAGAGCGAGAAGTAGCCGTACCCGTACGGCGGTCGGGCCCGGGGCAGGGAAACCTGCCCCGGGCCCGTTCTCGTTCTCCCGTCGCGTGAAGGCGAGTTGAGGGGACCGTGTGGTGAATGCGTCACAGTCGTGGTCCCGAATAGCCGTCAAGAACCCCCATAGCGGCGCGTATGCCCCCGGAACGGCCTTGACGTAGTCCTTAACTCTGGACAGGCTGCTGGAGCAGCATGCGTATGTCTGGGACAGGTGTGATCGGGGGCGGGCGGGATGACCACGGTACGGCGTGGCCCTGCAGAGTGTGACCCCGCAGGGCCGTGGACCGCATATGGCTGCTCCATCGACAAGATCAGCTACTGGGGGTAGCAACAGATGACCAAGAAGACGCGACTCCGCGTCGCGCGGATAGCCGCCGGCGCGGTTATTGCCGCGGGAGCCTCGCTCACCGCTGCGGGTGCGGCTCAGGCCTCGGGCCTCGGCCTCGGTATCGGTATCGGTGTGGACGCCGACGAGACCGGAATCTCCACTGAGGTGACCCTCGACGACCCCCTCGGTGGAGTCGACGCCGGTGCTGACGGCGGTGCCGCTGATGGTGGCGCTGACGGCGGTGCCGATGGTGGCGCTGCTGACGGTGGCGCCGATGGTGGCGTTGACGGCGGTGCTGACGGTGGTGTCGACGGCGGTGCCGATGGTGGTGTCGACGGCGGTGCTGACGGTGGCGTTGACGGCGGTGCCGATGGTGGTGTCGACGGCGGTGCTGACGGCGGTGCCGATGGTGGTGTCGACGGCGGTGCTGACGGTGGGGTTGACGGCGGTGCCGATGGTGGTGTCGACGGCGGTGCCGATGGTGGCGTTGACGGCGGTGCCGATGGTGGTGTCGACGGCGGTGCTGACGGTGGCGTTGACGGGGGTGCTGACGGTGGCGCCGATGGTGGTGCTGACGGCGGTGCCGACGGTGGCGCCGACGGCGGGAACACCGGTTCCGCGACCGGTGACACCGACGGTGACGGCGTCGGCACGGACACCGACAGTGTCGGCAACCAGCCGGTCGAGCAGGGCAAGGGCAAGGACGAGCTCGCCGAGACCGGTGCGGCCGAGACCACGTTCCTGCTGCTCGGTGCCGCGACGATGATCGCCGGTGGTATCGGCTTCCGCATCCTCCCGCGCCTGGTGAACGGCCGTACGGTCGCCTAGTAACCGCTAGCGGTACAGGTACGTACAGAGGGACCCGGTCCGCTTCCCGCGGGCCGGGTCCCTCTGTGCGTGTGTGGCGGACACCGTCAGTGCGTGGGGACGGCTGCCGGGTGTTCTGTCGGCCGGCTTCCTGGTCGGCTCGGGCGCGACAGGAGTCGCCGTAGCGCTCTGGAGGCCGGTAGGCGCTGCGTCTGCGCCCGTGGGCCCGGCGACGCGGCTCCGGCTCCGTGGGCGCGACTGCGGAGCGTCAGGGGGCCTTGTGCGCGCCCGCCGCAGTGACGACGGGCGGAGGGTGAGGGTACCGCGGCCAGGCGCACGGCCTGGTCGGTCACACGGCCTGGTGCGCGAGCAGTGCCAGGGCGGCCACCAGGATCACCATCAGGGCGATCAGCATCGCCGGATTGAGCCCCGCGAACGGGCCCTCCTCCTGCATGCGCTCCCGGCTCGCCCGGCAGACGCGGCAGCGGCCCTCGCTGATGGGAGCCGCGCAGTTTGCGCACACCAGTCGGTCATAGGTCATGCGCTTTCCTCCTCCCGCGCGGCGGAGCCGCATACGCTTTCTCTCCGCACAACGCTCCGGGAAACGCAACCGTTCCCCCTACCACTGTGCCAGCTCGCGCCGGTTTCGGCGCGGCCCGCCGGACAAGGCCCGGCACGCCCCGATTCGTACCCGGTCGCGTTCTGTTACATATCGCCCATTGCTGGACGCCGACTGCACGCGTCAGCCCGCTTCGCGTATGGTCACGCACACCTACTCCCGGCCGACCGTGGTGCATCCGTGATCCGATTCGACAACGTCTCCAAGACCTACCCGAAGCAGAGCCGTCCAGCTCTCCGGGACGTCTCACTCGACATCGAGAAGGGTGAGTTCGTCTTCCTGGTGGGCTCCTCCGGCTCCGGTAAGTCCACCTTCATGAGGCTCATCCTCCGCGAGGAGCGCGCCAGCCAGGGCATGGTCCATGTGCTCGGCAAGGACCTCGCGCGGCTGTCCAACTGGAAGGTGCCGCAGATGCGCCGCCAGCTGGGCACGGTCTTCCAGGACTTCCGGCTCCTCCCCAACAAGACCGTCGCCGAGAACGTGGCCTTCGCGCAGGAGGTCATCGGCAAGCCGCGCGGCGAGATCCGCAAGGCCGTGCCGCAGGTTCTCGACCTCGTCGGCCTCGGGGGCAAGGAGGACCGGATGCCCGGTGAGCTCTCCGGTGGTGAGCAGCAACGCGTCGCGATCGCCCGGGCGTTCGTCAACCGCCCCATGCTGCTGATCGCGGACGAGCCGACCGGAAACCTCGACCCGCAGACCTCCGTGGGCATCATGAAGCTGCTGGACCGGATCAACCGGACCGGCACCACCGTGATCATGGCGACCCACGACCAGAACATCGTCGACCAGATGCGCAAGCGCGTCATCGAGCTCGAGCAGGGCCGCCTCGTACGTGACCAGGCGCGCGGCGTCTACGGCTACCAGCACTGAGCACCTGCACGAGCATCGAGTACTGAAAGGACGCCATGCGCGCCCAGTTCGTCCTGTCGGAGATCGGCGTCGGTCTTCGTCGCAACCTCACGATGACCTTCGCGGTCGTGGTCTCCGTCGCCCTCTCGCTCGCCCTGTTCGGCGGTGCGCTGTTGATGCGCGAGCAGGTCAGCTCGATGAAGACCTACTGGTACGACAAGGTCAACGTCTCGATCTTCCTCTGCAACAAGAGTGACGCCAAGGACGTGCCCAAGTGCGCCAAGGGTGCTGTCACCGCGCAGCAGAAGAAGGAGATCGAAGCCGATCTCGAGAAGATGGACGCCGTCGAGAAGGTCAGCTTCGAGACGGTCGACGAGGCGTACAAGCACTACCAGGAGCAGTTCGGCGATTCGCCGATGGCCGGCAACATCACGCCGGACCAGATGCAGGAGTCGTTCCGCGTCAAGCTCGACGACCCGCAGAAGTACAAGGTCGTCGCGACGGCCTTCGCGGGCCGTGACGGGGTGCAGTCCGTCCAGGACCAGCGCAGCATCCTGGACAACCTCTTCGGGCTGATGAACGGCATGAACGTGGCAGCGCTGTTCGTGATGGCGCTGATGCTGGTCATTGCGCTGATGCTCATCGTGAACACCGTCCGCGTCTCGGCGTTCAGCCGGAGACGGGAGACGGGCATCATGCGCCTCGTCGGCGCCTCGGGCTTCTACATCCAGATGCCGTTCATCATGGAGGCGGCGTTCGCCGGTCTCATCGGCGGCCTGCTCGCCTGCGTGATGCTGCTCGCCGGCCGGTACTTCCTGATCGACGGCGGTCTCGCGCTCCAGGAGAAGCTGAATCTGATCGACTTCATCGGCTGGGAAGCGGTGCTCACCAAGCTCCCGCTGGTCCTCGCGATCGGCCTGCTGATGCCCGCCGTTGCGGCTCTTTTCGCATTGCGCAAGTACCTCAAGGTGTGACAAGCGCCCCGTGCGGCATGCGGCCAACGAGCCGTGTGCCGCCGGGGCGTTGTCCTAGACTCGGCGCCATGCCGGGCCTCACGCACCGATTGAACCCCCGCGGTATCTACCGCGGGGCGGCCCTGACATTGGTCTTCGCGAGCGTGCTCGCCACCGCCGCTGCCACCGGGTCCCTGCCGCGGGAGGAAGACACCGCGGCGGAGATAAAGACCCGTTCCGTCTCCTCCACCGTCGGCTCCGTGGACCGTGAGGAGATCGAGGAAGCCGCGGCCGACGCCGAGGCCGACGGGAAGTCGGGGACGGACGCCGCGGCGGAGGTCGTCAGCCGCAGCGGGGACCGCTGGGGCGCTGTGTACGACGAGCGCGAGTACGAGGACTTCGAGCAGGCCCTGGACGGCTCGTACACCGGGGTCGGCATCTCCGCGCAGCGCTCGGCCCGGGGGGACGTCGTCGTGACGGGCGTCCAGCCGGGCGGACCCGCGGATCTGGCGGGTGTCCGCAAGGGTGATCTGCTGCGTACGGTCGACGGCCTCCGGGTCGAGAAGCGCCCCGTCGCCGATGTCGTAGCCCTCCTGCGCGGCGACCGTACGGGAGCGGTCGAGGGCACCTCCGTGGTCCTCGGGCTCCGTCGAGGTGCGCGCTCCTGGACCGAGACCCTGTACCGGGCCCGGCTCGCCACGCAGCCCGTCACCGTGCGGCGGCTGGGCGGGGAGCCCTCCGCCGCCGTGCTGATCAAGGTCGCCGCCTTCACCAAGGGGGCGGGCACCGCGATCCGCGACGCCGTGCGCACGGCCCCGGGGGACGCGGGGATCCTCCTGGACCTCCGGGCCAACTCGGGCGGACTGGTCACCGAGGCCGTCACGGCCTCCTCGGCCTTCCTGGACGGCGGGCTCGTCGCCACCTACGACGTGCACGGCGAGCAGCGCGCCCTCTACGCCGAGCCCGGCGGCGACACCGACCGGCCCGTGGTCGTCCTCGTCGACGGCGGCACGATGAGCGCGGCCGAGCTGCTGACCGGCGCCCTGCAGGACCGGGGGAGGGCCGTGACCGTCGGATCGCGCACCTTCGGCAAGGGCTCCGTACAGATGCCCAGCAAGCTGCCGGGAGGTTCGGTGGCCGAGCTGACCGTCGGGCAGTACCGCACTCCGGCGGGCCGCAGCGTCGAAGGGCACGGCATCACGCCGGACGTCGGGGCAGGTCCGGAGGCCCAGCAGCGGGCCGAGACAGTATTGATTGGCCTCGGGGGTGGGTCTTAGTGCGAAAATGACCGCACTATGGCCAAGGAAAAAGACACCGGGCGCAAGATGATTGCGCAGAACAAGAAGGCGCGGCACGACTACCACGTCCTCGACACCTACGAGTGCGGCCTCGTGCTCATGGGTACGGAGGTCAAGTCGCTGCGGATGGGCCGGGCGTCGCTGGTCGACGGCTTCGTCCAGATCGACAACCACGAGGCGTGGCTGCACAACATCCACGTCCCGGAGTACGTGCAGGGCACGTGGACCAACCACGCCGCCAAGCGGAAGCGCAAGCTGCTCCTGCACCGGGCCGAGATCGACAAGCTGGAGTCGAAGTCGCAGGAGACGAGCCACACCATCGTGCCCCTCGCGCTGTACTTCAAGGACGGCCGGGTCAAGGTCGAGATCGCGCTCGCCAAGGGCAAGAAGGAGTTCGACAAGCGCCAGACGCTGCGTGAGAAGCAGGACACGCGGGAGACGAACCGTGCGATCTCGGCGGCCCGCCGGCGCCAGCGGAGCGCGTAGTACGGGGCTCGCCCCGGAGCTGCGGAAAATACGGTGGCACCGGCATGCGTCGGTCACGTACGATGGGCCGTGCACCTCACAGAAGGTGCGCGGATTGAAAAATCAACATGGGGATGATCGGTTTCGACAGCGGATGTCGAAGCAGGGGAAGCGAGTCGAGGAAGCGGCAATGATCTCGTTAACCATATGTCGCAACCAATAATCGCCAATTCCAAGAGCGATTCCCAGTCCTTCGCCCTCGCTGCCTAATAAGCAGTGAGTGAGGGACCCTTAATGGGTGTCAGCCCGGGGGTGTTCCCGACCCGGATCCTGGCATAATCTAGGGGACTAAACCACTGAGTCCGGTCACGGGGCTCGGTGGGAAATCAAACAGTGACTGGGCCCGTCGGAGACTTGTTCGCGAGATCTCCGGGGCCGAGAAAAGCGTAGCGAACTGCACTCGGAGAAGCCCTGGTTCTGCACCGTTGGACGCGGGTTCGATTCCCGCCATCTCCACAATTCCCATGTGAACGAGGACCCCGTTGCCCCTGGCAGCGGGGTCCTCGTTTTTGCTGTGTGCCCGGTTCTCCGTGTGCGCCCGCCTCAGACCCTGCGTATCCCGGCCGCCGCCACCACCAGCGCCAGGGCCGCCGCACACATCGGTACGGCGTAGCCGGAGACCGTCCCGGAGTGCTCCACCAGCCGGCCGCCGACCGCCGACCCCACGGCCACTCCGCCGAGCAGCGCGGTGACCGCGAGCGTCATGCCCTCGTTGAGCTGGGCCTGCGGGGTGAGCCGCTGCACCAGCGTCATCACGGTGACCATGGTCGGCGCTGTGGCCGCACCTGCCACCAGCAGGCAGCCCGCGAGGACGAACAGGGAGCCGGTGGTGGCCGCGGCGATCAGGGGGAGCGACATGAGCACGGTCATCCCCGTGAGGCAGAGCAGCAGCCGGCGCCTGATGTCCGCGGCGGGGCGCAGCGACCCGTACAGCAGCCCCGCCAGGCAGGAGCCGCCCGCCTGCAGAGCGAGGATCGCGCCCCCGGCGTGGGCGATCGAGACGAGCTCCAGGGCGCCGAACACCGCGCCCGTCGCGACGAACGCGGTGAGCAGGGCGGGCATGCCGGGGGTCCGCAGGGGAGAGGCCGCGTGGGTACGGGGTGCCACCGGGGGCTCGGTCGCCCGTTGTGCGGCGAAGAGCAGGACGCCGGTCATCAGGAGGACCGCGCCGGTGAGGGTGCCCGCTTCGGGGAACAGGGCTCCGCACAGGGTGGCGGCCAGGACCGGGCCGAGCATGAAGCACAGTTCGTCGGCGGCCTGTTCGAAGGAGTTCGCGGTGTGCAGGGCCGCCGGGTCGCCCTGGTGCAGATGAGCCCAGCGGGCCCGGGACATGCCTCCGGTGTTCGGGGTGGTGGCCGTGGCGACGTACGCGGCGAAGAGTGTCCAGACCGGGGCGTCGTAGTGCACGCAGAGCAGCAGGGCGAGTGAGCCGAGCGTGGCTATCGCGGTGGCGGGCACGGCGATCCTGGCCTGGCCGTACCGGTCGACGAGCCGTGCGGTCCAGGGGGCGACCAGGGCGGTCGCTGCGAGGCCGGTGGCGGTGACGGCGCCTGCGAGGGCGTACGAACCGTGCGCACCGGCGATCATGATGACGGCGCTGACGCTGAACATCCCCATGGGCAGCCGGGCGAGGAGGTTGCCCGCGGTGAAGGCGCGTGCGCCGGGGGTGGCGAGCAGACGGAGGTACGGGTTGCCGGCGGGGGAGGCAGCGGTTTTCTGGAGCACGGATCAACCCTCACCGTGCGTGGCCCGTGCCGTCCAACACCTGCTCCGAGCCGATTCACGCACCGTTGTTGTAAATTCCGACGTGTGTCCGCCTCCTCGACCTCCGATACCGACCCCCGGCTCCTGCGCGCCTTCGTCGCCGTGGCCGAGGACCTGCACTTCACCCGTGCCGCCGCACGGCTCTACGTCGCGCAGCAGGCGCTGAGCCGGGACATCCGCCGACTGGAACGCGCGCTCGGCACGGAACTCTTCGAGCGCACCACCCGCCAGGTGTCGCTCACCCCTGACGGGGAACGCCTCCTCCCGTACGCCCGGCGGGTACTCGACGCGCACGCCGAGCTTGCCGCCGCTTTCGGCGACCCGGCTGCCCGCCCGCTGCTCGTCGACCTCAACATCGACGGGATGACCGCGGCGCGGGTCCTGGCCAGGGCGCGGGAGCTCGCGCCCGACTGCGAGCTGATGGCCCGCTTCGAGAGCGGCCTGACCTGGGCGGCGGGCGAGGTGCTGGCGGGGCGGCTCGACGCCTCCTTCGGCCGGGCGGCCGGGCTCGACCCCGCGGTCCTCTCCCGGCTCTCCGTACAGCCGGTGCGGTACGAGCCGATGGCCGTCCTGCTGCCGCACGATCATCCTCTCGCCGTGCACCGTGTCGTCGCATTGGACGAACTGTCCGGGGAGACCGTCTACGCGGGGGCGGGCAATGCGCGCACCCGGGAATGGACCGAGCTCGCCGCCCGGCTCTTCGGTGAGTGGGGCATCGTGCTGGCCCCGCCGGCTCCACTGGCCGTCGGAGTGGCTGAATTTCAACGGGTGATGGCCAAGTCCGGGCATCCCGTCCTGACCGTTGTCGACTTCCCGCCGCTGCCGGGGACGGTGGTGCGCCCGTTGGTCCGTCCCGTCCCACTGTCTCCGTTGCTGCTGGTCTGGCGCGCCGGGGCGAGGCACCCCGGTCTGGACGCCCTGCGTGCTGCCGCGGCCGAACTGGCTGCGACAGAGGGATGGATGGTCAGGCCACCCGATTCGTGGCTGCCCGAAGCCGATGTGTCACTCATGCGTCACCGTTCATGAACAACACCTCACACGGGGGCCTGACGGTCACCGGCGTGCGCTACATTCATGTTTCCGGGTGCACCGCGTGGGGGGCGTACGGACAGGGTGGGGGCCCGGTCCGACGGCAGAAATCCAGTCAATCGCGCGCACCCGACTCATTGAGTGGGGGAAGTGCGAACACCTGTGGAAAATTGGCGCGAAGGTACCCGTACCGGGCACACGCACGAGCCGAACGACGTCACCGTCCAGCTGGACGGACTCGGCCGGCAGCTTTCCGAACTGCCTGTTGAACCGACTCCGCCGGACAGCACCGACGGTCCGGTCTTCGTCGACGAGAGTGGCCGCCGCAGCAAGACGTACCGGCGCCTGGGCTGGGTACTCGCCGCGATCTGTGCCGTCTACGCCGTGACGCTGGTCGTCGCCGTGATCGGCGGCAACTCCAGCGCCCCCTGGCTTCCTCTCTCCGGACAGGAGGAGAAGAAGTCGGGCGGGGTGGAGGTCCAGCCCGCCCCGACCGACCGCACAGGTTCGGTGGACGGGACTCCCGGGCCCACGCCCAGCTCCACCGCCTCCGGTCCTGGCCCCAGCACGAGTGCGAGCGCGTCCGGCGGCGCGTCCGCCGGATCGCCCTCGCCCGGCACGGCTTCCTCGGCCTCCGCGAGCAACGCGCCTCCCAAGGGCAACGACGTCGCCACGCAGCCCGCTCCCGGGACGTCGGCCTCCGAGACACTGCCCGCCAGCCCCCCGCCGTCGACCGATCCAGGCGGACCGGCCGAGTCGAGCCCGCCCCCGCCAGAAGAGACCTCGGCCCCGCCGGTGGTCCAACAAGAAGGCGCACAGTAAAAAATGACAACCCCCGCCCCGCGGGGCAGGCACAACCGGAAGAAGAAGCGGACCGTCCGGCGCAGGCTTCCCATGCGCTACCTGCTTCCGTCGCTCCTCCTTGTCGCCCTGCTCGCCATGCTGATGCTGCGCGGATACGTGCACAGCGAGATCCTCGCCGACCACCGCATCCAGGCCCCGGCCCCCACCACCCAGGTGCCGGACAGTGTTCTCGAAGGCGGTCCGGTCATCGACGCCCGGGCCCAGGGCGGGAACGCCAAGACCCTTCGCATACCCGACCACAAGATCGTCCTGACCTTCGACGACGGCCCCGACCCGGTCTGGACCCCGCGGGTCCTGGACGAGCTCAAGAAGCACCACGCGCACGGCGTCTTCTTCGTCACCGGCACCATGGCCTCGCGCTACCCCGACCTCGTGGAACGCATGGTCGACGAGGGGCACGAGGTCGGGCTGCACACGTTCAACCACCCCGACCTGTCGTTCCAGTCCACCAGCCGCATAGACCGGGAGCTCTCCCAGAACCAGCTGGTGCTGGCGGGCGCGGCCGGTATCCGTACGTCGCTGTTCCGGCCGCCGTACTCGTCGTTCTCCGACGCGATGGACAACAAGTCCTGGCCGGTCACGCAGTACATCGGCAGCCGCGGCTACCTCACCGTCGTGAACAACACCGACAGTGAGGACTGGAAGCGCCCGGGGGTGTCCGCGATCATCGAGCGGGCCACGCCCAAGAACGGCGAGGGCGCCATCATCCTGATGCACGACTCCGGTGGTGACCGGTCGCAGACCGTGGCCGCCCTCGGGAAGTTCCTGCCGCAGATGCAGGAGCGCGGCTACGCCTTCACCAACCTCACCGCCGCCCTCGGCGCGCCCAGCGCGCACACCCCGGTCACCGGGTTCGCGCTCTGGAAGGGCAAGGCGTTCGTCACCGCCGTGGACATCTCCGAGCAGGTCACCAGCGTGCTGGTGGTCGGCCTCGCGGTGATCGGCGCGCTGGTCCTCGCCCGCTTCGGTCTCATGCTGCTGCTCTCCTTCCTGCACGCCAGGCGGGTGCGCCGCAAGGACTTCAGCTGGGGCGAACCCTTCACCCGCCCGGTGACGGTCCTCGTCCCCGCGTACAACGAGCGCGAGTGCATCGCCGCCACCGTGCGCTCGCTGGTGGCGAGCGACTACCCGATCGAGGTCATCGTCATCGATGACGGATCGACGGACGGGACGGCCGACCTCGTCGACGAGATGTGGATCCCGAACGTCCGCGTCGTACGCCAGCGCAACGCCGGAAAGCCCGCGGCGCTGAACAACGGCATCGCGAACGCCCGTTACGACATCGTCGTGATGATGGACGGCGACACGGTGTTCGAACCCTCCACCGTGCGCGAGCTCGTACAGCCCTTCGCCGACCCCCGGGTCGGAGCGGTCGCGGGCAATGCCAAGGTCGGCAACCGTGACTCGCTGATCGGCGCCTGGCAGCACATCGAGTACGTGATGGGCTTCAACCTCGACCGCCGCATGTACGACATGCTCCGCTGCATGCCCACCATCCCCGGTGCGGTCGGCGCGTTCCGCCGGGACGCGCTGGACCGGATCGGCGGGATGAGCGAGGACACCCTCGCCGAGGACACCGACGTCACCATGGCCCTGCACCGCGACGGCTGGGACGTCGTCTACGCGGAGAACGCACGGGCCTGGACCGAGGCCCCGGAGTCCGTGCAGCAGCTGTGGTCGCAGCGCTACCGGTGGTCGTACGGCACGATGCAGGCCATCTGGAAGCACCGCCGCGCCGTCATCGAACGGGGCCCCTCGGGCCGCTTCGGACGGGTCGGACTGCCGTTCGTCTCCCTGTTCATGGTCGTCGCCCCGCTGCTCGCGCCCCTCATCGACGTCTTCCTGCTGTACGGCCTGGTCTTCGGCCCGACGGGGAAGACGGTCGCCGCCTGGTTCGGCGTCCTGCTGGTGCAGGCCGTCTGCGCCGCGTACGCGTTCCGGCTCGACCGGGAGCGGATGGTCCACCTGATCTCCCTGCCGCTCCAGCAGATCCTGTACCGGCAGCTCATGTACGTCGTGCTGCTCCAGTCCTGGATCACCGCTCTCACCGGCGGTCGGCTGCGCTGGCAGAAGCTGCGCCGTACGGGAGCGGTGGAAGCGCCCGGTGCGACGCAGAACCGCCGCAACGACGCGGGCAGGGACCGGAGGCCGGTCGCATGACCTACCCGAACCAGCCCCGGCAGGACGGCCCGTACCCGCCGGACGGCGAGTACGGCCAGAACGGCCAGTACGGCGCGGACAGCCGGCACGGCGAGTACGTCCAGTACCCGCCCGCCGGCGGTCCCTTCGCCGCCGAGCCCGTCGCCCACCCGCAGACGGTCCCCGGCGCCCGCCCGGCGCACGTCGGTGCGTTCCCGGACCCGACCAGGACGGCTCGCCATGCCGCTCCGCCCACCGCCCCGCCCTCCGTGCCCGGCCCGGCGGCCGGCACCGGGTCCGCCCCGGCCGCCAAGCCTGGGCGGGACCGCTACCTCGACGTCCTGCGGGCCGTGGCCCTCGTCCGCGTCGTCTTCTTCCACCTCTTCGGCTGGGCCTGGCTGACCGTCCTCTTCCCGTCCATGGGCGTGATGTTCGCCCTGGCCGGTTCGCTGATGGCCCGCTCGCTGGCCCGCCCCGCGGGAAGCGTGATCCGCAGCCGGCTGCGCAGGCTGCTCCCGCCGATGTGGGCGTTCTCGCTCGTCGTCGTGCCGGTGATGTTCGCGCTGAGCTGGAAGCCCGTCCGCGAGGAGGGGCTGTGGTGGTTCGTCAGGATCGCCTACTACATCTTCCCGGTGGGCACCCCGCCGTACCCGGAGGAGAGCGGCTCGGCCGGCGGCTGGCTGGAGCTGACCTGGGCCGACCAGGCGGCGGGCCCGCTCTGGTACCTCCGCGCCTACCTCTGGTTCGTGCTCGCCTCGCCCCTGCTGCTGAAGGCGTTCCGCAGGCTGCCGTGGGTGACGCTGCTCGCCCCGATCGGCCTCACGGCCGTGATCGGCACCGGCCTGGTGACGGTGCCCGGCACCTTCGGTGAGGGTCTCGCCGACTTCGCCGTGTTCGGCTCCTGCTGGATCCTGGGCTTCGCCCACAACGACGGGCTGCTGAAGGAGATCCCGCGCTACCTGGCGGTGTCGTCCGCCGCGATCGTCATGGGCTTCGGCCTGTGGTGGGCGTCCGGCCACCTCACCGAGGAGGGCTGGAACCTGGACGAGATCCCGCTGGCCCAGGCCACCTGGTCCCTCGGCTTCTGCGCGATCCTGCTCGTGTACGCGCCGTCCTGGCAGAAGCTCCCCGGAAAGCTCGCCGGGTGGGACAGCCTGGTCACGCTGGCCAACAACAGGGCCGTGACGATCTACCTGTGGCACAACCTGCTGCTGATGGCCGCCGTGCAGCTCGTCGACGAACTCTGGTCCGTCCCGTGGCTCGGCGACACGTTCGGTACGTACATAGAGCAGTCGTACGAGGTGCTGGTCCTGATCGTGATCTGGCCGCTGATAGGGCTGGCGATCCTGGCGTTCGGCTGGGTCGAGGACGTCGCCGCGAAGCGCCGGCCCCGGCTGTGGCCCAACGGGGCGGACAAGCGCCGGGCCTGAGGCCGGTGACAGGGGTGCGGCGGGCCCGGCTCACCGCACCCCCGACGGCCGAGTGAGAGCAAGGTTGCGCACCGGTCACCTCACGGCACCGCACCGAAACGCGGCTTCCATAACGTCGGCAGGACAACACCCCGACCCCTGTGGAGGCGCGTGATGGCCGGTCGTTGGATCGAACAGTGGGAGCCGGAGGACGAGACCTTCTGGCGCGAGTCCGGCGAGCGTGTGGCACGGCGGAACCTGTGGTTCTCCGTGCTCTCGGAGCACATCGGATTCTCGATCTGGTCCCTGTGGTCCGTCATGGTCCTGTTCATGGGACCCGAGTACGGGATCGACCCGGCCGGGAAGTTCTTCCTGATCTCCACGGCCACCCTCGTCGGTGCCGTCGTCCGGGTGCCGTACACCTTCGCGGTCGCGATGTTCGGCGGGCGCAACTGGACCATCTTCAGCGCGCTGACGCTCCTGGTGCCGACCGTCGCCGCCTTCATGGTGATGGAACCCGGGACCTCGTACACCACCTTCCTCGTCGTCGCGGCGCTCACCGGTATCGGCGGCGGCAACTTCGCCTCGTCGATGACGAACATCAACGCCTTCTTCCCGCTCCGCAAGAAGGGCTGGGCCCTCGGGCTCAACGCCGGCGGCGGCAACATCGGCGTCCCCGTCGTCCAGCTCGTCGGGCTGCTGGTGATCGGCACGGCCGGTGCGGCGCACCCGCGGATCGTGCTCGGGATCTACGTACCGCTGATCATCGTCGCCGCACTCTGCGCCGCGTTCCGGATGGACAACCTCCGGCCCGTCCAGAACGACACCGGGGCCGCCGCCCAGGCCGTACGCGACCCGCACACCTGGATCATGTCGGTGCTCTACATCGGCACCTTCGGCTCGTTCATCGGCTACAGCTTCGCCTTCGGCCTCGTCCTGCAGACGCAGTTCGGCCGCACCCCGCTGCAGGCCGCCTCGCTCACCTTCATCGGACCGCTGCTCGGCTCCCTGATCAGGCCCGCGGGCGGCTGGCTCGCGGACCGCTACGGCGGCGCCCGGATCACGCTGTGGAACTTCGCGGGGATGGCCGCGGCGACCGGAGTCGTCGTCTACGCCTCCGGGATCGAGTCGCTCTCCGTCTTCCTCGTCGGATTCATCGCCCTGTTCGTCCTGACGGGACTCGGCAACGGCTCGACGTTCAAGATGATCCCGGGCATCTTCCACGCCAAGGGGATCAGCAAGGGCCTGCGCGGCGAGGAGGCGGCGGCGTACGGGCGACGGCTGTCCGGTGCGGCCATGGGGCTCATCGGGGCGGTCGGGGCCCTGGGCGGCCTCGCGATCAACCTCGCCTTCCGCCAGTCCTTCGCGACCTCGGGCGCGGGGACGGCCGCCTTCTGGTCCTTCCTGCTCTTCTACGCCGTCTGTTTCACCCTCACGTGGGCGGTATACCTTCGCCGGACCGCGCCCGTGCCCGCGAAGCCCCAGCTCAGCTATGCCGAGGTGTGAGGATGACCACAAGGCGTCAGGCGACGTAACGGGCGGGAAATATATGTGAACCGAGACTGTCACGCAGGGTTGGCAGTCTCGGTCCTCCGCACCATCGAGCAGCAGCGGGACGAGAGCCGGGTATCACGCCATGCACGACGACTCACAACACGGGCCCCTCGCGGGCTTCACGGTCGGGGTGACCGCCGCCCGTCGCGCCGAGGAGCTCGGAACGCTCCTCCAGAGGAGGGGCGCATCGGTTCTGCACGCCCCCGCCCTGCGGATCGTGCCGCTCGCCGACGACAGTGAACTCCTGGCCGCCACCAAGGAACTGATCGACGACGCACCCGATGTCGTGATCGCCACCACGGCGATCGGCTTCCGGGGCTGGGTGGAGGCCGCCGACGGCTGGGGCATCGGGGACCAGCTCCTGGACCTGCTGCGCGGCGTCGAACTGCTCGCCCGCGGACCCAAGGTCAAGGGTTCCATCCGGGCCGCCGGGCTCACCGAAGCCTGGTCGCCCGGGTCCGAGTCGATGGCCGAGGTGCTGGACCGGCTGCTCGGCGAGGGCGTAGACGGACGCAGGGTCGCCCTCCAGCTGCACGGCGAACCGCTGCCCGGCTTCGTCGAGTCGCTCCGGGCGGCGGGCGCCGAGGTCGTCGGTGTACCCGTCTACCGGTGGATGCCCCCGGAGGACATCGCCCCGCTCGACCGGATGCTCGACGTCACGGTCGCCCGCGGCCTGGACGCCCTCACCTTCACCAGCGCCCCCGCCGCCGCGTCGTACCTGAACCGGGCCGAGGCACGCGGGATGCTCCCGGAGGTCCTGTCCGCCCTGCAGCACGACGTCGTCACGGCCTGCGTGGGCCCGGTCACCGCGCTGCCCCTGCAGGCCCGTGGCATCGACACCGTCCAGCCGGAACGCTTCCGGCTGGGCCCCCTCGTCCAGGTGCTCTGCACCCAACTGCCCGCCCGTGCCCGGACGCTCCCGGTCGCCGGGCACGTGCTCGAGATCCGCGGGCAGGCCGCGCTGGTCGACGGCGCCCTGCGCCCGGTGCCGCCGGCGGGAATGGCGCTCCTGCACACGCTGGCCCGCAGGCCGGGCTGGGTGGTGTCGCGCGCCGATCTGCTGCGGGCGCTGCCCGGCAGCGGCTCGGACGAGCACGCGGTGGAGACGGCGATGGCCCGGCTCCGCACCGCGCTGGGCGTGGCCAGGCTGATCCAGACGGTCGTCAAGCGCGGCTACAGGCTGGCGCTGGACCCGTCCGCCGACACCAAGTACGCGGACTCCTGACGGGTCGATACCGTGCGGGGATGATCAACGACACCCATCCCCTGGTCGCGGGCGTCCGGCTGAGGCCCGCGACGCCCGGTGACGCCGAGTCCTTCGCCGAGGCCCTGACCCGCAGCCGCGCCTACATGCGCCGCTGGGAGCCCGTACGGCCCGAGGCCTTCTACACCCCGCAGGGCCAGGCCCGGCGCCTGTCCGGGCTGCTGGCTGACCGGGAGGCCGGGCGTGCCATGCCCTGGGTACTGGCCGACGAGGAGGACCGGGTCGTGGGCGCGATGACGCTCGCGTCGATCGAGCGCGGTCCGTTCCGCAACGCCCGGCTCGGCTACTGGGTCGACGTCGACCGGGCGGGCCAGGGGCTGGCGACCGCCGCCGTCGGCCAGGTCTGCGAGGTGGCGCGCGACGGGCTCGGGCTGCACCGGATCGAGGCCGGGACGGTCGTGGACAACACGGCCTCGCAACGGGTGCTGGCGAAGGCCGGGTTCGAGCTCATCGGTACGGCGCCGCGCTATCTCCACATCAACGGTGCGTGGCAGGACCACCGGATGTTCCAGCGGATCCTGCACGACGGACCGCCGCAGCGCTGAGCGGTTCCCGGGGTGCGAGGGGTGCCTGCCGGACGTGCCGGTGGCCGTCGAGCGGATACTGCGGCGGCAGCGCGGAGATGACCTCGGCGAGCGGGTAGCCGGCCTTCTCCGCGACCCGGCAGGACGCCTCGTTGTCCACCTGGTGGAGCAGCTCCAGCCGCCGCAGGCCCTCCGCGGCGAACGTGGTGAACGCCCAGCCGGTGAGCGCCTGGAGGGCCCGTGACGCCACGCCGCGGCCGCGTGCCGCCGCCGTGGTCCAGTAGCCCGCCTCGGCGCTCTCCGCACCCTGTACGGGGCGTTTCAGGGCCAGGTTGCCGACGAGCTCGCCGCCCCGCGCCGTATCGGTCACCGCGAAGCTGAAGCGGCTGCCGGAAGCCCAGCCGTCACGCTGGACCGCCATCCACCGCTCCGCGTCCGCGACGTCGGACACCGGGACCCGCACCCACTGGCGCATCGCCGGGTCGTCGTACGCCGTGAGAAGCGCCGGGATGTCGTCCGGGTGCCAGGGGCGCAGCAGCAGCGGCCCGGCCGTCAGCGTGACCGTCTCGTCGTTCATGGGGACACGGTACGGCGGTGGCCGGGGCGGCAGGAGGGGTTCCGGGCGGGGCCGGGGACGGGCACTCTGGAGGTGACTCCCACGGTGACCCCAGGGTGGTGACAGGCGCATGGCGGCGGGCACGAGCTCGTACGGCTGGCGTTTCGACGCGGGCCGTATCTGTCTGGACCTGGTGGCGACGGGGACGGGGAGCTCCGGAGCCGGAGCCTGCGAGCAGCTGGACCGCCCCGCACGGCTCGCCGACTGGCTGGTGGCGTCCGGGCTGGTCCCGAAGGGCACGCCGCTGACTGCTGTGGACGACACCTGGATTGCGCGCTTCCGGGAGTTACGGGCGGGCATCGACCTGCTGGTGACCGCCGAGCTGGCCGGCCGCGGCGACGACGGCGCCCTGGACCGGATCAACGCACTCGCGGCCGTGCCGACCCCCGGCCTGCGGGCCGTGCGGGGCAAGGGCGGCGTGCTCGTACGGGCGTTGAGCGCGGGCCCCGGGTGCGACGGGCTGCTGGCGGTGGTGGCCCGGGACGCCGTGGATCTGCTGACGGATCCGGCGGCCAGGGAGGGGCTGCGCCGCTGCGAGGGCGATGCCTGCCGTCGGCTCTACCTGGACACATCACGGGGGCGGCGGCGCCGCTGGTGCTCGAGCGAGGTCTGCGGCAACCGGGAGCGGGTGGCCCGGCACCGCCGCCGGGTCAAGGCCGTTCCGTAGGACGCAAGTCGCGAAAGAAAGTTCTCAGTCCGTTGAATGAACCGGCACCCGCGTGCGTATCGATGGTCACAGAGCTCGACAGGGTCTCGACCAGGAGGATCGTGTGCGCAAGGATGCGGCCGTGGCCGATGACCGTCCGCACAGGGCTCGACATCGCAGTGAACCGCCCCGATCTCCCTCCGACGTCCCCGACGAGGAGCTGATGCGGGCGCTCTACCGCGAACACGCCGGTCCCCTGCTCGCCTACGTACTCCGCCTCGTCGCGGGTGACCGCCAGCGGGCCGAGGACGTTGTGCAGGAAACGCTCATCCGTGCCTGGAAGAACGCCGGTTCGCTCAACCGGGCCACCGGCTCAGTCCGCCCCTGGCTGGTGACGGTCGCCCGGCGCATCGTCATCGACGGCCACCGCAGCCGGCAGGCCCGGCCCCGCGAGGTCGATCCGTCGCCGCTGGAGGTCATTCCCGCGGAGGACGAGATTGACAAGGCGTTGTGGCTGATGACGCTCTCGGACGCGCTCGACGATTTGACCCCGGCTCACCGGGAAGCATTGGTCGAGACCTACTTCAAGGGCCGTACGGTCAACGAGGCCGCCGAGGTACTCGGCATCCCCAGCGGGACTGTGCGATCCCGGGTTTTCTACGCACTTCGTTCGATGAAGCTCGCACTCGAAGAGAGGGGGATCACGGCATGAGCGACCACGAGTGGCAGCCGTTCGGGCCCCGGCCGTCGGGTCCCCGCGGTCCCTCGGGGCCGTCAGGCCCCCCACGCCCGTCCGCGGGCCCCTTCGAGTTCCCCGTGGAAGGTCCGGAGCACGACGCCGCCGGTGCCTACGTCCTGGGCATCCTGGACGACGCCGAGGCGAGCGCCTTCGAGGCGCATCTGGCCGGCTGTGCGCTGTGCGCCGCCCACCTCGACGAATTCGCCGGGATGGAACCCATGCTGGCGATGCTCGCCGAGGCTCCTGCGGCCCTCCCCGGTGCCCGCCCCGTGCCGCACGTCCCCGAGCGGCCGGCCCCGCGGCTGCTGGACAGCCTGGTCGACGAGGTCGCGCAGAAGCGGGCGCAGCGGCGGCGGCGCAGCAGATATCTGATCGCGGCGGCCGCGGTTCTCGTGATCGGCGGTCCCGTGGTCGCGGTCACCGCCACGGGCGACGACACCACCGGGAAGTCGGTCCAGGCAGCCGATCCCCATCCGACGAGCCCGGCCGAGGACGCCTTCTTCCACCACATGACGGAGAAGCTGCAGGCGACGGATCCCACCACCCGGGTCGACGCCACGGTCGGAATGGAGCCCAAGGCCTGGGGGACGCACACGGTCCTGCAGCTGAAGAACGTCAAGGGCCCGCAGAAATGCAGCCTGATCGCCGTGTCCAAGACCGGCGAGGAGGAGGTCGTCACTTCCTGGTCCGTTCCGAAGTGGGGGTACGGGATCGAGAATTCCACCCACGCGAGTGCGAAGTACCCGCTGTACGTGCACGGCGGAGCGGCGATGGCGCGCAACGACATCGACCACTTCGAGGTGCGCACCTTCGACGGCGAGCGGCTGGTGGAGATCGACGCGTAAACGCAATACGGGCGGCAGGTGCGCCGGGGGCCCCTTTTCGCGTACGGTTGACGGCTGCCCAATGCACGTCAGAAGGGGGCCTCGGTGGCCGCGCAGGATGCCGCTGTCGATTCGTTGCGGGACCGGGAAATCGGTGTCGAACAAGTACATCTGGACCGGGTCTACCACCGTCTCGAAGAGAAGATCGACGAGGCGGAATTTCTCATGCACGACGCCGGCAAGCGGGGGCAGGTCGGCACGCCGGGCGCGCTCGCGGAGCGGGACGCCCAGGTCTTCCGTGCCGGGGTCCACCTCAACCGGCTGAACAGTGAGTTCGAGGACTTCCTCTTCGGGCGGATCGACCTCCTCCACGGCAAGGACGGCGAACGCGGCCCGGACGGCGCCTTCACCTCGGTCGAGCCCGCCGACGACGCCGTACGGGAGGACAGCACCGCCGATGTCGCCGAGACGCTGCACATCGGCCGCATAGGAGTACTCGACTCCGACTACGCGCCCCTGGTGATCGACTGGCGGGCCCCGGCCGCCGCGCCGTTCTACCGGTCGACGCCCAAGGACCCGGGCAGGGTCGTCCGCCGTCGGGTCATCCGCTCCAAGGGCCGCAGGGTCCTCGGGGTCGAGGACGACCTGATGCGTCCGGAGCTGACCGCGTACCTGGGCGGCGACAAGCTGCCCGTCATCGGCGACGGTGCCCTGATGGCCGCGCTGGGCCAGGCCCGCAGCCACACCATGCGGGACATCGTCTCGTCCATCCAGGCCGAGCAGGACATGGTGATCCGCGCCCCCGCCGCCTCCGTCACGGAGGTCTCCGGAGGGCCCGGCACCGGTAAGACGGCGGTCGCCCTGCACCGGGCCGCGTATCTGCTCTACCAGGACCGGCGCCGGTACGCGGGCGGCATCCTCGTCGTCTCACCGACGCCGCTCCTGGTCGCGTACACCGAAGGGGTGCTGCCCTCGCTCGGCGAGGAGGGCCAGGTCGCGATCCGTGCCGTCGGCTCGCTGTCCGACGAGGCGGCGGGCATCGAGGGCGCCACCACGTACGACGAGCCGGCCGTGGCCCGGATCAAGGGCTCCTCCCGGATGCTCCACGTGCTGCGCAAGGTGGCCCGCGGGGCGCTGGAGCAGCCCGCGCCCCGGCCCGCCTCCCAGGAGGGGCAGCTGGCGTTCGGAGAGGCGGAGGCCCCGGACGCGGCCGTCACCCCCACCCAGCTGAGGGTGGTGGCCTTCGGCGCCCGCGTCGAGCTGAACGGGGACGAGCTCCGGCGCATCCGGCACAACGTGCTCGGCGGCACCGCGCCCGTCAACCTGCTGCGCCCGCGCGCCCGCAAACTGCTCCTGGACGCCCTGTGGAACAAGTCGTCGGGCCGGGGCCGCTACACCGACCCCGAGCTCGCCGCGGAGCTCCGTTCGTCCTTCGACGAGGACGTGTCCACGGAGACCCCGTTCCTCACGTTCCTGAACGCCTGGTGGCCGGAACTCACCCCTCGCGGGGTGCTGGCCGCGATGGCCGACGAGCGTCGGCTGGGCCGTTGGGCGCGCAGGATCCTCAACCAGGGCGAGGTGCGCCGCCTCGCCCGTTCGCTGAAGCGGCTGGACGGGGACGGCAAGGGCCCGCTCTCCGTCCATGACGTGGCGCTCCTGGACGAGCTGCAGACGCTGCTGGGGACCCCGCACCGCCCGAAGCGGAAGCGTGAGCTCGACCCGCTGGACCAGCTCACGGGTCTGGAGGAGCTGATGCCGCAGCGCGAGGAGACCCAGCGCGAGCGTGCCGAGCGGCTGGCGGCGGAGCGCACCGAGTACGCGCACGTCATCGTCGACGAGGCGCAGGACCTGACGCCCATGCAGTGGCGCATGGTCGGCCGCCGGGGCCGGCACGCCACCTGGACGATCGTCGGCGACGCGGCGCAGTCCTCCTGGTCCGATCCGGACGAGGCGTCGGCGGCCCGTGACGAGGCGCTCGGCAACCGGCCGCGGCGCCGGTTCACCCTCACGGTCAACTACCGCAACCCGGCGGAGATCGCCGAGCTCGCGGCGAAGGTGCTGGCGCTCGCCATGCCGGGAATGGAATCCCCGGCCGCGGTCCGCTCGACGGGGGTGAAGCCGCGCTTCGAGACCGTGCGGGACGGGGATCTCGCCGGGACCGTCCGCGAGGAGGCGCGCAGGCTCCTCGGCGAGGTGGACGGCACCGTGGGTGTGGTCGTGGCGATGGACCGGCGCGCGGAGGCCCGTGCCTGGCTGGCGGAGCTCGGCGAACGGGTGGTGGCGCTGGGCAGCCTGGAGGCGAAGGGCCTGGAGTACGACGCCACCGTCGTCGTCTCGCCCGCGGAGATCGCGGACGAGTCCCCGGCCGGCCTGCGGGTGCTGTACGTGGCCCTCACCCGGGCGACGCAGCAGCTGACCGTGGTCTCGGGGGAGCGTGATCTGCCGGACGAGGACGGTGTTCCGGACCTGCTGAGGGACTGAGCCGAGGGGCCGCGGGGAAGTCGGCTGCTGCAGGCGGCGGTACTTTTCCGAGTCAACCCGTCGCGCAGGAATCACTTCTCCAGGGTGTTTGTTAGCCTGGTGTTGGCACCGGCTCGATCCAAGCCCCCGGGCCCAACCTTCGTCGCTTCGAGCGACCACTTGCCGCGAGGCGAGCATGGCGGGTCGGTGCCACCTGAGTGAAGAAGACAGACCCGCGTCACCTGAGGGTGGCGCGGGTCTGTTTTCGTTTCCGAGGGGGCGTGCGGGAGCGTGCGGGACCTGCAAGGGGTTCCCTCGAACGAGTAGCTTCTCGTATGGTGGAAGAAAGTTTCCGAAAGGTGGCAGTCATTACCGGCTACCGGCCGGTAGGTGCGACGATCGGAACGCGCGTACGGGGTGGATCCCATGTGCGTGCGGCAGCAATGAAGCTCAGGAAAGCGAAGGACTCGGCCATGGCAACGGCGCCCAGCGTCTCGTACTCGATGACGGTCAGGCTGGAGGTGCCCGCGAGCGGCACAGCGGTCTCCCAGCTCACCACGGCCGTGGAGTCCTCCGGCGGTTCGGTCACCGGCCTCGACGTGACCGCTTCCGGCCACGAGAAGCTGCGGATCGACGTCACCATCGCGGCATCGTCGACCTCGCACGCGGACGAGATCGTCGAAGGCCTGCGCGACATCGAGGGTGTCATCCTCGGCAAGGTCTCCGACCGTACGTTCCTGATGCACCTCGGCGGCAAGATCGAGATGGCGTCCAAGCACCCCATCCGCAACCGTGACGACCTCTCGATGATCTACACCCCGGGTGTCGCCCGGGTCTGCATGGCGATCGCCGAGAACCCCGAGGACGCCCGCCGCCTGACCATCAAGCGCAACTCCGTCGCCGTGGTCACGGACGGCTCCGCGGTGCTGGGCCTCGGCAACATCGGCCCGATGGCGGCGCTCCCCGTGATGGAGGGCAAGGCGGCCCTGTTCAAGCGCTTTGCGGGCATCGACGCCTGGCCGATCTGCCTGGACACCCAGGACACCGACGCCATCGTCGAGATCGTCAAGGCGATCGCCCCGGGCTTCGCGGGCATCAACCTCGAGGACATCTCCGCCCCCCGCTGCTTCGAGATCGAGGCACGGCTGCGCGAGGCGCTGGACATCCCCGTCTTCCACGACGACCAGCACGGCACGGCGATCGTCGTCCTCGCGGCGCTGACCAACGCCCTGCGCGTGGTCGGCAAGGCGATCGGTGACGTACGGGTCGTCATGTCGGGCGCGGGTGCCGCCGGTACGGCCATCCTGAAGCTCCTCATCGCCGCGGGCGTCAAGCACGCGGTCGTCGCCGACATCCACGGAGTGGTGCACGCGGACCGCGAGGACCTCGTCTCCGCCGACCCCGACTCGCCGCTGCGCTGGATCGCCGACAACACCAACCCCGAGGGCGTCACCGGAACCCTCAAGCAGGCCGTCGTGGGCGCCGACGTCTTCATCGGCGTCTCCGCCCCCAACGTCCTCAACGGCGACGACGTCGCCGCGATGGCCGACGGTGCGATCGTGTTCGCCCTCGCCAACCCGGACCCCGAGGTCGACCCGGCAATCGCCCGCGAGACGGCGGCAGTTGTGGCCACGGGCCGCTCCGACTTCCCGAACCAGATCAACAACGTCCTGGTCTTCCCGGGCGTCTTCCGCGGTCTGCTGGACGCTCAGTCCCGCACCGTCAACACGGAGATGATGCTCGCCGCCGCGCGCGCCCTCGCGGGTGTCGTCGCCGAGGACGAGGTGAACGCGAACTACATCATCCCGTCGGTCTTCAACGACAAGGTCGCGGGAGCGGTCGCGGGCGCGGTCCGCAACGCCGCCAAGGCGGCAGGCGCCGCCGGAGCGACGCCGGATCCCGTCTAGCACACGCCGTCCGCGGGGGTCGGCCACGGCCCCTGTGGACGGTGCCGTACCTCACGTCCGCGCGCCCCGTACGGCGCGTCGCGGGTCGCGACGTCCCAAACGCCCCTTTAGGGTGGGCGGGCAGCGAGCCCCACAGGCCCGGCATCCGCTGCGGACCGCTTCAAGAAGTCGACGGAACGTCACCACGGGCAATCAGTGGCGCTTTTCGTGTGACGTCGAGGGGTTCCGGATTGGCGTTACCGCCGCAGGTGGGGGCAGGATGCGTATTCGGGCGCGAGGGTCTGACATCAGACCCGGGTCCGGGGACTGTCAGAGGGCCCTGGCAGCATCGGCTTCGATCTCACGCCTCACAGGCAAGAAGAACACGGGAGTAACAACATGAACCGCAGTGAGCTGGTGGCCGCCCTGGCCGACCGTGCCGAGGTGACCCGCAAGGACGCCGACGCCGTTCTGGCCGCCCTCGCCGAGACCGTCGGCGAGATCGTCGCCAAGGGCGACGAGAAGGTCACCATCCCCGGCTTCCTGACCTTCGAGCGCACCCACCGTGCCGCTCGCACCGCTCGTAACCCGCAGACCGGCGACCCGATCAACATCCCGGCCGGCTACAGCGTGAAGGTCTCCGCGGGCTCGAAGCTCAAGGAAGCCGCCAAGGGCAAGTAAGCCCCGTAGGCATCAAGAAGGGCGGCCGTCCCGACCGGGACGGCCGCCCTTCGGCATGTCCGCAGGCGGGCGGTGGCACCTGCGGCGGGGGAGCGGTGACACCTGCCGCGCCCGCACAGGGCCCGTACGGCCGCTGTGAGCCTCAGGTGCAGGAGTCGGGCGGTTGCGGCCCGTACGGGCCTGTACGGGCGTCCTGGGGCGTCTGCGGGGCAGTGCGTCCGGCGTCCGGCCGTGCGCGGCGGTGAACGGACCGCCGCCCCGGACCCTTGTGCGGGGCCGGGGCGGCGGACTGTGGTGCGCGGGTGCGCAGTGTTGTGTGCGGCAGCACTGTGCGTACGCCGGAGCGCGTCCGGCGCGGTGTCAGACGAGTGAACCGCCCGGCAGCTCGACCTTCGCGCCGAGCTTCTCGAGCTTGTCCATGAAGTTCTCGTAGCCGCGGTTGATCAGGTCGATGCCGTGCACCCGGGACGTTCCCTGGGCCGCCAGAGCGGCGATCAGGTACGAGAAGCCGCCCCGCAGGTCCGGGATGACCAGATCCGCGCCCTGGAGCTTCGTGGGCCCGGACACGACCGCCGAGTGCAGGAAGTTCCGCTGGCCGAAGCGGCAGTCGGAGCCCCCGAGGCACTCGCGGTACAGCTGGATGTGCGCACCCATCTGGTTGAGCGCCGAGGTGAAGCCGAGCCGGGACTCGTACACCGTCTCGTGGACGATCGACAGGCCCGCGGCCTGCGTCAGGGCGACCACGAGCGGCTGCTGCCAGTCGGTCTGGAAACCGGGGTGGACGTCCGTCTCCAGCGCGATGGCGTTGAGAGCGCCGCCGGGGTGCCAGAAGCGGATGCCCTCGTCGTCGATCTCGAAGGCGCCGCCGACCCGGCGGAAGGTGTTGAGGAACGTCATCATCGAGCGCTGCTGGGCGCCGCGCACGTAGATGTTGCCCTCGGTAGCCAGCGCCGCCGACGCCCAGGAGGCCGCCTCCAGGCGGTCCGGGATCGCCCGGTGGGTGTATCCGTCGAGCTTGTCGACACCGGTGATCCGGATGGTCCGGTCGGTGTCCATGGAGATGATCGCGCCCATCTTCTGCAGTACGCAGATGAGGTCCTCGATCTCCGGCTCGACGGCCGCGTTGGACAGCTCGGTGACGCCCTCGGCGAGGACGGCGGTCAGCAGCACCTGTTCGGTGGAGCCCACCGACGGGTACGGCAGCCGGATCTTCGTGCCGCGCAGTCGCTGCGGGGCCTCCAGGTACTGGCCGTCCGCCCGCTTCTCGATGGTCGCGCCGAACTGGCGCAGCACCTCGAAGTGGAAGTCGATCGGCCGTCCGCCGATGTCGCAGCCGCCGAGCCCCGGGATGAACGCGTGGCCCAGACGGTGCAGCAGCGGGCCGCAGAAGAGGATCGGGATGCGCGACGAGCCGGCGTGGGCGTCGATGTCGGCGACGTTCGCGCTTTCGACGTGCGAGGGGTCGAGGATGAGTTCGCCCGGCTCGTCACCGGGGCGGACGGTCACACCGTGCAGCTGCAGCAGTCCCCGGACCACCCGCACATCGCGGATGTCGGGAACGTTGCGGAGCCGGCTGGGCCCGCTGCCGAGCAGCGCGGCGACCATTGCCTTCGGCACCAGGTTCTTGGCGCCTCGGACGCGGATCTCGCCCTCCAGCGGGGTGCCGCCGTGGACAAGCAGGACATCGTCTGTGCCGGTCATGTATCTCGCGTTCCGGAGTGGTCGGGCAGGGGGCCATCGAAAAGGGTAATGGCCCCCCACCCCCCTTCCGTAAGTCACAGGGGGGTGTACGAACGTCATGAATCCGCCACAACACGTTCTGCCCCACAAGCCTTGCGGAGGGTTACCGTCCGCGAAGCGGTCCGATCCGGTCGGATTCGTACGCTCCCCGTGCGCCTGTGCCGTGGCTGTGCGCCCTGAGCTGCACAGCACCGCCCGCGGCGGCCGGGCGGGCACGTTGGTCCCCACGGAGGGCGAAGATGCGGGATCATTTCTGCCATGACCGAGGTGTCCTCGCTCACAGGGCGGCTGCTCGTGGCCGCACCCGCCCTGGCGGACCCGAATTTCGACCGCGCGGTGGTGCTCCTCCTCGACCACGACGAGGAGGGTTCGCTCGGCGTGGTCCTGAACCGCCCGACCCCGGTCGGCGTCGGTGACATCCTCGCGTCCTGGGCCGGTCTGACCGGTGAGCCGGACGTGGTCTTCCAGGGCGGCCCGGTCTCGCTCGACTCGGCACTGGGTGTGGCGGTGATCCCCGGGGACGAGGGTCCGCTGGGCTGGCGACGGGTGCACGGGGCGATCGGCCTGGTGGACCTGGAGGCGCCGCCGGAGCTGCTGGCCGCGGCGCTCGGTTCGCTGCGGATCTTCGCGGGGTACGCGGGCTGGGGGCCCGGGCAGCTCGAGACGGAGCTGACGGACGGCGCCTGGTACGTGGTCGAGTCGGAGCCGGGCGATGTGTCGTCGCCGCGCCCGGAGAGCCTCTGGCGGGCCGTTCTGCGGCGCCAGCGCAGCGAGCTCGCCATGATCGCGACGTATGCGGACGACCCTTCGCTGAACTGATGCCCCGGGCTTTCAGTACGCTTGGCAGTTATGAGCACTCTTGAGCCCGAGCGCGGGGCAGGTACGGGGACCCTCGTAGAGCCGACGCCACAGGTGTCGAACGGCGACGGCGACCACGAGCGCTACGCCCATTACGTCCAGAAGGACAAGATCATGGCGAGCGCCCTCGAGGGCACTCCCGTGGTGGCACTGTGCGGCAAGGTCTGGGTACCGGGGCGCGACCCCAAGAAGTATCCGGTCTGTCCCATGTGCAAGGAGATCTACGAGTCCATGGGCGCCGGCGGCGACAAGGACAAGGGCAAGGGCGGCAAGGACAGCAGCAAGAAGTAGTCCGCGGCCTTTTCACCCTCCGGGACCTGACCCCCGGGGCGCGCAGCGATGCGCGCTCCGGGGGTCTTCTGTCTGCCCGGGGTCTTTCGTGTGCGCGGGGACGGGTATGCGAGTGCGGTGTGCGTTGCGCGGGCTGCGCCGGGTGGTCACAGAGTGGTTGAGACCACTTGTCGGCGTGCGGGTGCGCCCTTACTCTCCTGCAAGTTGTGCAGAACGAAACGTGCGTTGCACAGGGTGCAACGACTGACCGGTAAGGGTTCCGGATGAAGCTTTCTGCCCGAATTGCCGCCCCGGCCGCCGCACTTGTGCTGGCGGGTCTCACCGCAACCGCCTGCGCGCCCCAGACCTCCGACACCGGCGCCGACGGGGACAAGAAGAGCGGCACGCTTCGCGTCTGGCTCTTCCAGGAGGTCGGCAACAAGCCCAAGGAGAAGGTCGTCGACGCGGCCGTCGCCGACTTCGAGAAGTCCCACGAGGGGGCGAAGGTCGAAGTCGAGTACATACCCGTCGACACCCGGGCCCAGCGCATCAAGGCCGCCTTCAACGACCCGAAGAGCGCCCCCGACCTCATCGAGTACGGCAACACGGACACGGCCGGCTACGTGAAGGACGGCGGGCTGGCCGATGTGAGCAAGGAGTTCGCGGCCTGGGACGACGCCAAGGACACCGACCCGACCGCCAAGCAGTCCGTCACGGTCGGCGGCCAGGTGTACGGGGCGCCGCTCTTCGTCGGCGTACGGGCGCTGTACTACCGCACCGACATCTTCGAGGACCTCGGCATCGAGCCCCCCAAGTCCCAGGACGAGCTGATCTCCACGGCCAAGAAGGTCCACAAGGAGAAGCCGGACCTGTACGGCCTCGCGGTCGGCGGCGCGTACACCTACGGCGCGATGCCCTTCATCTGGGCGCACGGCGGCGAGCTGGCCGACGAGACCGGGGTGACCTACGCGGCGGCCATCAACAGCGAGAAGGCGCGCAAGGGCATCGAGGCCTACACCTCGCTCTTCGGTGACGACAACTGCCCCGCCGCCAAGTGCGCCTCCATGGGCGGCAACGCGACCGTCACCGCCTTCGCGTCCGGCAAGGCGGCCATGGCGATCGGCGGCGACTTCAGCCACGCGGCCGTCGAGGCGGGCGCGGTGAAGGGCAAGTACGCCGTCGTGCCGCTGCCCGGCGTGGCGGAGGGCTCGATCGCCCCGGCGTTCGCCGGCGGCAACAACATCGGTGTGCTGAAGAGCAGTTCGCACCGCACCCTCGCCGTCGACCTGATGAAGTCGCTGACCGGCAAGAAGACCCAGGCGAAGATGTTCGACGCGATGGGCTGGCTGCCGACGTACACGGACGTACGGGCCGAGGTCGCGGAGAAGGAGCCCTTCGTCGCGCCGTTCGTCACCACACTCGGCTCCGGGGCCAAGTTCGTCCCCGCCTCCTCGGCCTGGGGCCAGATCGACGCGTCGCTGGTCCTGCCGACGATGTTCCAGGAGATCGTCAGCGGCCGTAAGGACGTGGATGCCGCCTCCGACGACGCGGCGAAGAAGATGGACGCGGCGTTCGCCGACGCGGGCTGACGATGACCGCGAACACGACGGCGTACAAAGCTCCCGAGAAGGCCGGGGCGGCCGGCCCCCCGGACCGCCCGCCCCGGCGCCGCCCGGCATCTCCCGCGCGGCGCTCCGGCTGGACCCCCTGGCTGTACCTGCTGCCCGCGCTGGTCCTGCTCGGCGGACTCCTCGTCTACCCGATCTACCAACTGGGCCTGATCTCCTTCCTGGAGTACACCCAGGCCCAGGTCAGCGGTGGCGAGCCGACCACCTTCCAGGGCTTCGGCAACTACGCGACGCTCTTCGGCGACAGCCAGTTCTGGCAGGTGCTCCTCGCGACCGTGCTCTTCGCCACGGCCTGCGTGCTCGCCACCCTGCTCGTCGGCTGCGCCCTGGCCGTCCTGCTGACCCGGATCCGGGCCCTGCCCCGGCTCGCCCTCATGATGGCCGCACTGGGTGCCTGGGCAACCCCGGCGATCACGGGCTCGACCGTCTGGGTCTTCCTCTTCGACCCGGACTTCGGCCCGGTCAACAAGGTGCTGGGGCTGGGCGACTTCTCCTGGACGTACGGGCGCTACAGCGCCTTCGCCCTGGTGCTCCTCGAAGTGCTCTGGTGCTCGTTCCCGTTCGTGATGGTGACCGTGTACGCGGGCATCCGGGCGATCCCCACGGAGGTGCTGGAGGCGGCCTCGCTGGACGGCGCCTCGCAGTGGCGGATCTGGCGGTCGGTCATGGCCCCGATGCTGCGGCCGATCCTGATCGTCGTCACCATCCAGTCGATCATCTGGGACTTCAAGGTCTTCACCCAGATCTACGTCATGACCAACGGCGGCGGCATCGCCGGGCAGAACCTGGTGCTCAACGTGTACGCGTACCAGAAGGCGTTCGCGTCCTCGCAGTACAGCCTCGGATCGGCGATCGGCGTCGTGATGCTGGTGATCCTGCTGGCCGTGACGCTCGTGTATCTGCGCCTGGTGCGACGCCAGGGGGAGGAACTGTGAGCACGCCGATGACCACCCGTCTGCGCATCCGGCGCCCCGGCAGGCTGGCGGCGGAGGCGGCCGCCCTCGTCATCGCCGTCGTGGTCGCCTTCCCCCTGTACTGGATGGTGCTCTCCGCGTTCAAGCCGGCGGGTGAGATCCAGTCCACCGAAGCACGGCCCTGGACGCTGTCCCCGTCCTTCGACTCGTTCCGACGGGTCTTCGAACAGCAGGATTTCGGCCGCTACTTCCTCAACAGCCTGCTCGTCGCCGGAACGGTCGTCATCGCGTCCGCGCTGATCGCCTTCCTCGCCGCGACGGCGGTGACGAGATTCCGCTTCAAGTTCCGCACGACCCTGCTGATCATGTTCCTGGTCGCGCAGATGGTGCCCGTCGAGGCGCTGACCATTCCGCTGTTCTTCCTCATGCGGGACTTCGGGCAGCTGAACACCCTGGGCTCGCTGATCCTCCCGCATCTGGCTTTCTCGCTGCCGTTCGCGATCTGGATGCTGCGCGGATTCGTCAAGGCAGTTCCCGACGCGCTGGAGGAGGCCGCCTACATCGACGGGGCGAGCCGCACCCGCTTCCTGTGGCAGATCCTCTTCCCGCTGGTCTTCCCAGGACTTGTGGCGACCAGCGTCTTCTCGTTCATCTCGACCTGGAACGACTTCCTGTTCGCGAAATCGTTCATCATCAGCGACACCTCCCAGTCGACGCTCCCCATGGCGCTGCTGGTCTTCTTCAAACCCGATGAGAACGACTGGGGAGGGATCATGGCCGCCTCGACGGTGATGACCGTTCCCGTGCTGGTCTTCTTCGTACTCGTACAGCGCCGTCTGGTCTCGGGACTGGGCGGAGCGGTTAAGGACTGACGTGCACAACCTGATTCCGGCGCCCGTACACATCGGCGACCCAGACAGGCGCGGATTCCTCCTGGACCCGTCCACCACCATCACCGCCCGGGCGGGTACCGGGACGGCGGAGCGCTGGCTCCGGGCCACCCTCGGCGCCGCGTTCGGCCTGCCGCTCGCCCCGGGGGCGGGCGACAGCGGGAACACCGTCGAACTGCGCGTCGACGACTCCCTGGAGAGCGAGGGCTACCGGCTGGAGGTGACGCCCACCTGGGGCGTACGGATCACCGGAGGCAGTGCCGCCGGAGTGTTCTGGGGTGCGCAGACCCTGCGTCAGCTCCTGGGGCCCGAGGCCTTCCGCCGCGCGCCCGTCAGTCCCGGCACGCAGCGGGGCATCCCGTACACGGAGATCGAGGACAGCCCCCGCTTCCCCTGGCGGGGCCTGATGCTCGACGTGGCGCGGCACTTCATGCCGAAGGACGACGTCCTGCGCTATCTGGACCTCCTGGCCGCACACAAGCTCAACGTCTTCCACTTCCACCTCACCGACGACCAGGGCTGGCGCATCGAGATCAAGCGCCATCCCGGGCTCACGGAGACCGCTTCCTGGCGCACACGCACCAAATACGGTCACCGGGCCTCCGAGTTGTGGGACGAGACCCCGCACGGCGGTTTCTACACCCAGGACGACATCCGCGAAATCGTCGCGTACGCCGCCGAGCGGCATATCCGGGTCGTCCCCGAGATCGACATCCCGGGGCACTCGCAGGCAGCCATCAGCGCATATCCGGAACTGGGCAACACCGACGTCGTCGACACCTCCGCCCTTTCCGTGTGGGACACCTGGGGCATCAACCCGAACGTACTGGCTCCCACCGACAACACCCTGCGCTTCTTCGAAGGGGTCTTCGAGGAGGTGCTCGACCTCTTTCCCGCGGCCACATCGCCGTTCATCCATATCGGTGGCGACGAATGCCTCAAGGACCAGTGGAAGGAGTCACCGGCCGCCCAGGCCCGGATGGCCGAACTGGGCCTGACGGACGAGGAAGAGCTCCAGTCCTGGTTCATCCGGCACTTCGACAGCTGGCTCACCGCCCGGGGACGTCGCCTCATCGGCTGGGACGAGATCCTGGAGGGCGGACTCGCCGAGGGCGCCGCGGTGTCCTCGTGGCGGGGTTACGCGGGCGGCATCGCCGCCGCCGAGGCGGGACACGACGTCGTCATGTGCCCCGAGCAGCAGGTGTACCTGGACCACCGTCAGGACGGCGGCCCCGACGAACCGATGCCCATCGGATTCGTCCGCACCCTGCAGGACGTCTACCGCTTCGAACCCGTACCCCCGGGGCTCTCCGAGGAAGCGGCCGGCCACATCATCGGCACCCAGGCCAACGTCTGGACCGAGGTCATGCAGGACCGGGCCCGCGTCGACTACCAGGTCTTCCCGCGGCTCGCCGCCTTCGCCGAGGTCGCCTGGTCACGGCTCCCGGCCCCCGGCGAGCGGGACTTCGCCGACTTCGAACGCCGGATGGGCACGCACTACGCGCGGCTCGACGCCCTGGGTGTCGACTACCGCCCGCCGGGCGGCCCGCTGCCGTGGCAACGGCGCCCCGGAGTCCTGGGTCGCCCGATCGAGGGAGCGCCCCCGAACGTGTGAGTCCCGTCCGGGCCGGTCCGGCGCGAAACGAACAAGTCGTACGAACTCGCTGAAGAGTGTCAATTCGTGCGCAGAGCAGAAGTTGTGCGAAAGGTTATTTTTCCGCTGGTCAGGGACAGATACACCCTTCGTGGACCCTCGCGCCGGTCCGCCCGGAAGATGTGCCAGAGTTGCCACGTCCCGGCCGTGAGCACGTACCGTACGGCGGACAGGCGGGACTGCCGGGACACCGGGAAGGGGCAGCTGGGTTGACCACGCACGCACCGCAGGCGATGCAGTCGGTAACGCTGCCGGCCTCGCTCGACGAGGCCGTGGCGGCTCTCGGCGCCATGCCTGCAGCCGTTCCTGTGGCCGGTGGCACGGACCTGATGTCGGCCGTCAACAAGGGGCTCCTGCGCCCCTCGGGACTGGTCGGCCTGGGCCGGATCAGCGAGCTGCGCGGCTGGCACTACCAGGACGGCCACGCCCTGCTCGGAGCCGGCCTCACCCACGCACGCATGGGGCGGCCCGACTTCGCCGCCCTCATCCCGGCGCTGGCCGCCTCCGCCCGCGCCGCGGGCCCGCCCCAGATCCGCAACGCCGGCACGCTCGGCGGCAACATCGCCACCGCGGCCCCGACCGGCGACGCCCTGCCGGTGCTGGCGGCCCTGGAGGCCGAACTGGTCATCGCGGGGCCGGACGGCTCGCGCCGCGAGATCCCCGTGTCGCACCTGCTGGCCGGCCGCGAGATGCTCGGGCCCGCCGAGCTGATCGGCTTCGTCCGCGTACCGCTGCTGCACGCCCCCCAGGTCTTCCTCAAGGCGACCGGCCGCACCGGCCCCGGCCGTGCCACCGCCTCCGTCGCGATCGTCCTCGACCCGGCCCGGCGCGGGGTGCGCTGCGCGGTCGGCGCGATCGCCCCGATGCCGCTGCGGCCGCTGGAGGCCGAACGCTGGATCGCCTCCCTGATCGACTGGGACGGCGAGCGGGGCCTGGCCGCCGACGCGCTGGCCGCCTTCGGCGAGTACGTCGCCGCGGCCTGCATCCCGGACCAGGCACCACCGGACGACGGGGGAGAGGCACCGCCGCTGCCCCCGGCCGTACTCCACCTGCGGCGCACGGTCGCCGCGCTCGCCCGACGCGCGCTGGGGAGGGCACTGTCGTGAGCAATGAAGAGAACCCCGAGCAGCAGCACGGGCAGCCCGACCCGTACGGCGGCTGGCAGCCGACCCCGCAGAGCGGTGAGTACGACGCCGAGGCGACCGCCTTCGTCCACCTGCCTCCGGAGGACCTCGCCAACCTCGGTAACGACCCGCTGGCCGCGCCCGGCCAGGGCTACGTACCGCCGATGATCCTTCCGCTGACCCCGGCGGCCGGGCTGGACCCCGCCGCGACGGGCAGCTGGGTCGTGCGGACGCAGAGCCAGCAGGAGCGGGCCGACCGCGAGGCGGGCACGGAGCCGGCCCCGGACGCGGTCCACTGGCCGGACCCCAACCAGCAGGAGCCCTACCGGCAGCCGTACCCGGAGACCTCGCAGTACGGGCAGACGTCGTCGACGACCGCCCAGTGGAACTTCAGCGAGGCCATCGGGCCGGATGCCGCCGCTTCGGACCCCGCCCCCGTCTCAGCCGAGCCCGCCGGGCACACCGGCCAGTGGACGATCCCGGTCGCGGGCGGTGACCTCCCGGAGGAGTCCGGCGAGTTCGCGGCCTCGGCGCTCGCGTCCCAGTGGTACGCGGACGCGCCCCCCGCCACGCTGCCCGGCGGTGCGCCGGCGCCGTGGGCCACGCAGCCGCACGAGCCGTCGCCCGAGGACCCGGCCACGCCTTCGCCGGAGCCCGAGCAGGAGGCCGCGCACGAGGCCGCCGCGCACGAGCCGGCAGCCGAGGCGGAGCACGAGGCGCCGCACGCTTCCGGGGAGGACACCCTCACCGGTATGCCCGGGGCTCCGGGCAACGAGCACGACGACCCCCGGGGCGCACCCGGTGAGCCCGAGGAGGCTCCCGAGCACTCCGGGGCGGCCGAGGACGACGCCACCGCGCACGCCCCGGCGTTCGACGAGCCCGCAACGGCCCTCTCGGACGCCCCCAGCGAGCACCCCGCCGCCTCGTACGTCCTGCACGTGAACGGCGTGGACCGCCCCGTCACCGACGCCTGGATCGGCGAGTCCCTCCTGTACGTGCTCCGCGAGCGCCTCGGCCTCGCCGGTGCCAAGGACGGCTGCTCGCAGGGCGAGTGCGGCGCGTGCAACGTCCAGGTGGACGGCCGGCTCGTGGCCTCCTGCCTGGTCCCCGCAGCCACCACCGCCGGCAGCGAGGTCCGTACGGTCGAGGGCCTCGCGGTCGACGGGGAGCCGTCCGACGTCCAGCGCGCCCTGGCCGAGTGCGGGGCCGTCCAGTGCGGCTTCTGCATCCCGGGGATGGCCATGACCGTCCACGACCTCCTGGAGGGCAACCACGCCCCCAGCGAGCTGGAGACGCGGCAGGCCCTGTGCGGCAACCTCTGCCGCTGCTCCGGCTACCGGGGCGTGCTCGACGCCGTACGCGAGGTCGTCGCGGGCCGGGAGGCGACCGCGGAAGCGGCCCACGCCGACGCCGAGGAGCCGCGGATCCCGCAGCAGGCGGCCCCCGGCGCGGGCAGCGTCCGCACCCACCCCCACGAGGGAGACGCCCGGTGAGCACCGCGCCCCCCTCAGCACCGGTCACCCACACCACCCACACCTCCACCATCAGCTGCTGCCGCAGCGGGGCGAACGACAAGGAGGCGGCGTGAGCAACGACGCAGCCACCGCGACCGGTACCACCCGCACGAACCCCCCGCCGACCGAGGGAACCGGCCAGGACGAGGAAGTGCCCGCGCTCGGTCTGGGCGCGTCGCTCCCGCCTGCCGACGCCCGTGCCAAGACCGAAGGCACGTTCCCGTACGCGGCGGACCTCTGGGCGGAGGGCCTGCTGTGGGCGGCCGTGCTGCGTTCGCCGCACCCCCATGCGCGCATCCTGTCGATCGACACGTCGGCCGCCGCCGAGATGCCGGGCGTACGCGCCGTCGTCACCCATGAGGACATCCCCGGCGACGGGGCGTACGGCCGCAGTGTCGTCGACCGCCCCGTCTTCGCCTCCGAGCTGGTGCGCCACCACGGCGAGTCGATCGCCGCGGTCGCCGCCGACCATCCCGACACCGCCCGCCTGGCCGCGGCGGCGATCGCCGTCGAGTACGAGGTGCTCGAACCGGTCACCGACCCGGAGAAGGCCTTCGCGGCCGAACCGCTCCACCCCGACGGCAACCTCATCCGCCACATCCCGCTGCGCTACGGCGACCCGGACACCGTGGGCGAGGTCATCGTCGAGGGCCTGTACCGCATCGGCCGTCAGGACCCCGCCCCGATCGGGGCGGAGGCCGGACTCGCCGTGCCCCGCCCCGACGGCGGCGTGGAGCTGTACACGGCGTCCACCGACCCGCACACGGACCGCGACCTCGCCGCCGCCTGCTTCGGCCTGGAGCCCGACCGGGTCAAGGTCGTCGTCACCGGCGTCCCCGGAGCGACCGGCGACCGGGAGGACCCCGGCTTCCAGATCCCGCTCGGCCTGCTCGCCCTGCGCACCGGCTGCCCGGTCAAACTGGCAGCTACGCGCGAGGAGTCCTTCCTCGGCCACGCCCACCGCCACCCGACGCTGCTCCGCTACCGCCACCACGCGGACACCGAGGGCAGGCTGGTCAAGGTCGAGGCCCAGATCCTCCTGGACGCCGGCGCCTATGCCGACTCCTCGTCCGAATCGCTGGCCGCAGCGGTGGCCTTCGCCTGCGGCCCGTACGTCGTTCCGCACGCCTTCATCGAGGGCTGGGCGGTCCGTACGAACAACCCGCCCTCCGGCCATGTGCGCGGCGAGGGCGCGATGCAGGTCTGCGCGGCCTACGAGGGCCAGATGGACAAGCTGGCGGCGAAGCTGGGCATCGACCCGGCCGAACTCCGCCTCCGCAACGCCCTGTCCACCGGCGACATCCTTCCCACCAGCCAGACCGTGACGTGCCCGGCCCCCGTGGCGGAACTGCTCCGCGAGGTCCGGGACTTCCCCCTCCCCGCGCTCCCGAAGGACGCCCCGGAGGACGACTGGCTGCTCCCGGGCGGCCCCGAGGGCGCGGGTGAGCCCGGAGCCGTACGCCGCGGAGTCGGCTACGCGCTCGGCATGGTCCACATGCTCGGCGCCGAGGGCACGGACGAGGTCTCCACGGCCACCGTCCGGGTCCACGACGGCGTCGCCACGGTCATCTGCGCGGCCGTCGAAACCGGCCAGGGCTTCACCACGCTTGCCCGCCAGATCGTCCAGGAGACCCTGGGCATCGAAGAGGTGCACGTAGCGGCGGTGGACACCGACCAGCCCCCCGCGGGCCCGGCGACGCACGGCCGCCACACCTGGGTCTCCGGCGGTGCGGTGGAGCGCGCGGCCAAGATGGTCCGCACGCAGCTCCTCCAGCCCCTGGCCCACAAGTTCGGCATGTCCACGGAGCTCCTCCAGATCGCCGACGGCAAGATCACCTCGTACGACGGTGTGCTCTCCACGACGGTCATGGAAGCCATGGACGGCAAGGAACTCTGGGCCACGGCCCAGTGCCGCCCGCACCCCACCGAACCCCTGGACGCGTCGGGCCAGGGAGACGCCTTCGTCGGCCTGGCCTTCTGTGCGGTCCGCGCGGTCGTCGACGTCGACATCGAGCTCGGTTCGATCCGTGTCGTCGAGATGGCGGTCGCCCAGGACGTCGGCCGGGTCCTCAACCCGTCCCAGCTGGCGACCCGTATCGAGGCCGGAGTCACCCAGGGCATCGGCGCGGCCCTCACGGAGAACCTCCGCACGGCCCGCGGCCTGATCCGGCACCCGGACCTCACGGGGTACGCGCTTCCGACGTCCCTGGACGCCCCGGACATCCGCATCGTGAAACTGATCGAGGAACGCGACGTGGTTGCCCCCTTCGGCGCCAAGGCGGCCTCGGCGGTACCGGTGGTGACGTCCCCCGCGGCGGTGGCCGCGGCCGTCCGCGCGGCCACGGGCCGACCGGTCAACCGCCTCCCGATCCGTCCGCAGGCGGCGGTGGCCACTCCCAAGTCCTGATCCGGCGGCGCCTGTCGGATCAGCAGGCGCCGTCGTCGACGGTGGCGGTCAGGTCGTACTCGGGGATGGAGCTGCTGCCGCCGTCCGCTCCCGGGACGAAGACTCCGCCCTGTGCGGACTCCTCCTCCGTGACGTGCATGCAGACGGTGGTGCCGGCGCTGCCTGCGGATATCTCGTAGTCGTGCCCGCCTCCGGCCCGTTCCACGGAGATCCCGTACGAGGGCCCCTGGTCCTCACCCGCCCTCGTGACGTCCGCCTCGATCAGTGAGGCGTAACCGTCCGACGGGTCGCGGCGCGTCTGCGGTTCGGCGGCCAGGGACCCCGCCGCGCTCTCGGCGGCCTCCCGGACCTCGCTCGCGCTCCAGGACCGCTCGTCGACGCCCGCCCGGACCTGGCAGCCCCCGAAGACGAACACCCCGGCGACCCCGAGCGCGGCCACCCGCCCCACCGCGAGAGCCGCTTCCGACGGCTGCCGCGCCGCCCGCGGCCTGGCCCGCCAGTACAGCCGGTACGGGCCGACCAGGGCGACGACGAGGAACGCCGCGGCTATGACGAACAAGAAGACGACGACACCCATGCACGCACTCCCCGAGGACCCGGCCGGACAAGGCGCCAGATCCTACGCTCCGGCCCCCGCGCAGCCGTGGGCGCACACAGGAACGGCCGCCCCCGCACCATGGGGGCGGCCGTTCCCTTTCGGGTTCTCCCGCTGGAGGCCGTGACCGGAATCGAACCGGTGTAACTCGAGTTGCAGTCGAGCCCCTAAACCACTCGGGCACACGGCCATGTGCCTCTTCTTCGTTCCGGTGTCGACGTTAGGCGCGGGACGCACGGGCCTCAAGGGTGCCGGGCGCGCTGCAACGCGACTGCCATACCGCGTTCATGTTCCGCCGACGGTCCTACGACCAAGGGACGAGGGGGACCCCGCCCACCGACAGGGTCCAATTGATTGTTTGCCCCTTACTCTGACTCCATGAGCGCCCTGGAACCGCGTGACGCCGACGTCACGATCCCCTTCGAAGACACCGTCGACGCGGCCCCGCCGGAGGGCGTGCTGGGCCGGACCTACCGGGCGCTCAGCACCGGCATCGTCTCGGTCGTGCTGCTGATCGCCTTCGAGGCGACCGCCGTCGGCACCGCGATGCCGGTCGCAGCCCGTGAGCTGCACGGCATTCCGCTGTACGCGTTCGCGTTCTCCGCGTACTTCACGACCAGCCTCTTCGCCATGGTGCTCTCCGGGCAGTGGGCCGACCGGCGTGGGCCGCTCGCGCCGCTCGCCACCGGGATCGGTGCCTTCGGGGCCGGGCTGCTGCTCTCCGGGACGGCCGGGAGCATGTGGATGTTCATCCTGGGGCGGGCCGTCCAGGGCGTCGGCGGCGGGCTCGTGATCGTGGCGCTGTACGTCGTCATCGGGCGGGCCTACCCCGAACGGATCCGTCCGGCGATCATGGCCGCGTTCTCGGCGGCCTGGATCGTCCCGTCCGTCGTCGGGCCGCTCGCGTCGGGGACGGTGACCGAGCACCTTGGCTGGCGCTGGGTCTTCGTCGGGATCCCGGTGCTCATCGTGCTGCCGCTGGGCCTGGCGCTGCCCGCGATACGGCGGATGGCCGCCGGGCCCACGGACGCCGCGGCGGGGGCCGAGCCGTTCGACGGGCGGCGTATCCGGCTCGCGCTGGGGATCTCGCTGGGTGCGGGGCTGCTCCAGTTCGCCGGGCAGGAGCTGCGCTGGCTCTCGCTGGTCCCCGCCGCGGCCGGTGCCGCGCTGCTCGTACCCGCCGTGCGCGGGCTGCTGCCCCGGGGGACGATGCGGGCCGCGCGGGGGCTGCCCGCCGTGATCCTGCTGCGCGGGGTGTCGGCCGGGTCGTTCATCGCCGCCGAGTCCTTCGTCCCCCTGATGCTGGTGACCCAGCGCGGGATGTCCCCGACGATGGCCGGGCTCTCGCTCGCGGCCGGGGGGCTGACCTGGGCGCTCGGCTCGTACGTCCTGGCCCGGCCCCGCCTGGAGGAGCGCAGGGAGTCCCTGATGGTCGTGGGCATGGTTCTCGTCGCCCTGGCGATCGCGGCGGCGCCGACCGTGCTGATCGAGTCCGTGCCGGTCTGGATCGTGGCCGTGGCGTGGGCCGTCGGGTGCTTCGGCATGGGCATGGTGATCGCGTCGACGAGCGTGCTGCTGCTGAAGCTGTCGGCCCCGCAGGAGGCGGGCGGCAACTCCGCCGCCCTGCAGATCTCGGACGGGCTGTCCAACGTGCTGCTGCTCGCCGGCGGAGGTGCGGCCTTCGCCGCGCTCGGCGGGGGTGCGGTGGGGGCGGCCGCGCACGGGGCGGTGGGGAGCGGGGCCGCCGGGTCGCACCCGGGGGCGTTCGCGGCGGTGTTCCTGCCGATGGCGGGCGTGGCGCTGGTGGGGGCGTGGGTGGCCACGCGGGTGCGGACGGAATAGTGGTACCACTCTGACCCCACCGGGTGGATGAACCTGCGTCTTCGTGACGACCAGACCGAAGCACTCAAGCAGCGGGCCGAGCAGGAGGGCACCAGCATGCACGCGATACTCCTCCAGGCTGTGGACGACTACCTGGCCAGGACCGCCCAGCAGGCCATCGTCCGCAAGACGGCGAAGGAGCAGGCCGCCAAGTGGGGCGAGCTGATGGAGCGGCTGAAGTGAGCTGCGTCTATCTGAACTCCGAGGACATCCTCGTCATCGCCGGGTACGCCTGTGCGGACATGCAGATCGTCGTACGTGACGCAGGGCTGCTCGAATCGGCGGCCCATCGCCCGTCCGCGGCCATGTTCGGCGAGGAGGCCTACCCGGATCTCGTCGACAAGGCGGCCGCCCTCCTGCAGTCCCTGGCGATCAACCGTCCGCTCTTCGACGGCAACAAAAGGATGGCGTGGCTGTCGTGCGTCACGTTCCTGGCGATGAACGGCGTGGACCTGCGCCCGGACATCGACGCGGCGGAACGCCTGGTTATCGCAGTGGCGACCGGTGAGACGGACGAGGTGAAAGCCATCTCCCAGGGGCTGCGTGAACTGGTGGTCGTCGATGTGTGAGAGGCGTCGCAATCACGTACTCGGCGGCGTAGTTCAGGGCGGGTTCCGGTCGAGCCCCCGGTAGGGTGGCCCGGTTGTCGTATCGCGTACGGGCCCGGTCCGGCCCCGTACGGACAGCGCCACACGTACCCGAGTGCCCCGAACCGGAGACCGTGACTACTACCGCCTCCCACCACCTCTCACCCGCCTTTCCCGGCCGCGCCCCCTGGGGTACGGCCGGCAAGCTGCGAGCCTGGCAGCAGGGCGCCATGGAGAGGTACATCCAGGACCAGCCGCGCGACTTCCTCGCCGTCGCGACCCCCGGCGCGGGGAAGACCACCTTCGCGCTGACCCTCGCGTCATGGCTGCTGCACCACCACGTCGTGCAGCAGATCACCGTCGTCGCACCCACCGAGCACCTCAAGAAGCAGTGGGCGGAGGCCGCGGCGCGCATAGGCATCAAGCTCGACCCCGACTACAGCGCCGGGCCCGTGAGCAAGGAGTACCACGGGGTCGCGGTCACGTACGCGGGAGTCGGTGTGCGTCCGATGCTGCACCGCAACCGGTGCGAGCAGCGCAAGACGCTCGTGATCCTCGACGAGATCCACCACGCCGGTGACTCGAAGTCCTGGGGCGAGGCGTGCCAGGAGGCGTTCGACCCGGCGACCCGGCGGCTCGCGCTCACCGGTACGCCGTTCCGGTCGGACACCAACCCGATCCCCTTCGTCGCGTACGAGGAGGGCAACGACGGCATCCGGCGGTCCTCGGCCGACTACACGTACGGCTACGGCAACGCGCTCGCCGACGGCGTCGTCCGGCCCGTGATCTTCCTCAGCTACAGCGGCAACATGCGCTGGCGCACCAAGGCCGGTGACGAGATCGCCGCCCGGCTCGGCGAGCCGATGACCAAGGACGCCATCGGGCAGGCCTGGCGCACCGCGCTGGCACCCACCGGCGACTGGATCCCCAATGTGCTGAGCGCCGCCGACAAACGGCTGACCGAGGTGCGCAAGGGCATTCCGGACGCGGGCGGCCTGGTCATCGCGACGGACCAGGAGTCGGCGCGCGAGTACGCCAAGATCCTCAAGCGGATCAGCGGCGAGAAGGTGACCGTCGTCCTCTCCGACGAGAAGGCCGCCTCCAAGCGGATCGACCAGTTCACCGAGGACGGCTCGCGCTGGATGGTCGCGGTGCGGATGGTGTCGGAGGGCGTCGACGTGCCGCGCCTGGCGGTCGGCGTGTACGCCACCACCATCTCGACGCCGCTCTTCTTCGCGCAGGCCGTCGGCCGTTTCGTACGGTCGCGGCGGCGCGGCGAGACCGCCTCCGTCTTCGTCCCGACGATCCCGATGCTGCTCGACTTCGCGAACGAGATGGAGGTCGAGCGCGACCACGTGCTCGACAAGCCGAAGAAGGGCAGCGACGAGGAGAACCCGTTCGCCGAGGAGGACCAGCTCCTCGCGGACGCGGAGAGGCTCGAGGACGAGGAGACCGAGGAACAGCTGCCCTTCGAGGCGCTGGAGTCCGACGCGGTCTTCGACCGGGTGCTCTACGACGGTGCCGAGTTCGGCATGCAGGCGCACCCGGGCAGCGAGGAGGAGCAGGACTACCTGGGTATCCCGGGACTGCTCGAACCCGACCAGGTGCAGCTGCTCCTCCAGAAGCGGCAGACCCGGCAGATCGCGCACAGCCGCCAGAAGCCGGCCGCGGAGGCCGACCTCCTGGAGAAGGCGGCCGAGAACCGGCCGGTGGTCACGCACAAGAAGCTGCTGGAGCTGCGCAAGCAGCTCAACACGATGGTGTCGGCGTACACGCACCAGAGCGGCAAGCCGCACGGTGTGATCCACACCGAGCTGCGGCGGGTGTGCGGCGGGCCGCCGAGCGCGGAGGCGACGGCCGGGCAGATCCAGGACCGGATCAAGAAGGTCCAGGAGTGGGCCACCCGGATGCGGTGAGCCCGGCCCGAAGGGCCCCGGTGCACGGGCGGCGTGATCCGCTCCCGCACCGGGGCCGCGGTGTCATCCGGGCAGGGCGTCAGGCACTTCGGCGGGCAGGTTCGCCTGTGCCGCACAGCCCAGTTCTTTGGCCAGGGCGCGGGACACGTCATTGAGGATCGTCATGCGGTCCTTGCCGGTGCTGTCGGCGTTCATTTTGTTCTTCGCCGAGTACATGTCGGCCTTCACGTAGGGAGTACTGCCTTCGGCTCGCTCCGTGGGGCATGCGAAGAACAAGGAGGTGGCGAGGTCTCCAGTTGCCGACGCGTACAACCCGAGCGGGTAGAAAAGCTGGTTGTAGTCCTTGTCCTTGGCTGCCTCAGCCGGATCCGGGTGGCTCTTCCTCGCCATGAACCCGATGGTCATCAGAGGGCGTCCGCTCTCGTCGCCCTCCCGGTACAGGTTGCACTCGTACTGGGAGACCGCGGAGTCCTCAAGGCGCTTCGCGGCTGAAGCAGGCGACCACCTTTCCGGATCTTCCAGCTCGGTGTACCCGGTCTTTCCCCCGATGCGCTCCAGCGCGGCCACGCCCTCCGCAGACAGCGTTCCGCCGCAGACCTGGGAGGCCGAGAGGACCTCAGGGGGCTTCACGCGGTCCGCGTCGCTGTCGGAGCATGCGGTGGCCCCGCCTCCCGCGAGCACCGCGCAGACGACCCAGCGCACCGACGCCCGCACATGCGCTTCGTTCCTGGTACGGGTGACTGCTCGTCGCATGCCGATCAGCCCTCGTACGGGGCGCGCCCGCGATAGTCGTCTTGGCCTGAGCCCAGGTCGTAGCTGTTCTTGATGCCCTCTGCCCAGTTCTCCTCATCGCCGGTTTCACCCAGCTCGGGATTCTCCTTGACATAGGTGTCGTAGGCACTACCGAGCTGGTCGAATCCCTTGTCGTAGAATTTTTCGCTGGTCATTTGAGCCTCCTTCGTGGGGTCCTTCTCCCTTGCGTCGACACCCTTGTCGATCTCCTGCCCGATAAAGGTGTTGACGGCCTCGCCGACGGCTTCGGTGACCAGCGGAGCGATCGCCACGCCCGCGACGGTGGTGCCGGGCACGGGCAGGGCGGCGATGCCTCCTCCCACGACGATGCCGGCGCCCAGGCCGATCCAGTCCCCCGACCGTCCCAGGGACTTGTTGGCCTCTTCGGAGCCCTTCTCGTAGTCCGTCTCCGCCTGCTGCACGCGCGAGTGGTCCAGGATGCCCCGCGCCTCGGCGCCGGTCGTCAAAGCGTCGTGGGCACTGTCGATGTTCCCGTCACTGGTGGCCGGGAAAGCATCCAACGCGCTGAGCGTGTAGAGGTGCTGGGCGGCTGAGACCACCCCGTGGGAGGTCTCGTTCTGGCCCAATACACTCAGGAAGTTGATGGCACCCGTGTTGCCGAAGTTCGCACGCCCCTCGTACTTGGCTGGGAAGGCGCCGTCGTCCTTCGCGTGGTCGCCGATGCCCGACAGGCTGTAGTCGATGTCGTCGATGTACGCCGCACCCATCTTGCCCAGGCTGTCCGCCAGCTCCGACTGCTTGTGCAGCATCTCGGGGCCCTTATCGCTCCCGTACAGGTACGCCACCTGCTCCATGACCCCGGCCGTTGCCGCCGTGCGGTGGTCCCCGCTGCCGGGGTGCAGGGGGTCCTTTCCGGTCAGCGGGTCGGAGTCGTACGCGTAGCCGGTGGTGGCGGACTCCAGCGCGTGGCCCAGTGCGTCCTTGCCGGCGTTGAATTTGCTGTCGCCGTCGAGCGTCGGGTCCGCGAGCCAGATGCGGTCCTGGGTCAGGTACTTGAGGTGCTCGTTGACCTCATCGGCCTTGTCGACCGAGTCCCCCGCGCCGTCGGGCTGCGCGAAGAACTGGGTGGAGGCGTCGGGGTTGTGGCCCAGGGCTTGCATGAAGCCCGTCATCGGGTCGCGGCCCCGGTCGTTCTTGTCCCAGAAGTTGAGGTCGCCCTGGTTCCAGTTGTTGACCCAGGGGCTCATGTCCTCGACGTTGCGTTCCTTGTCGTACGCGATGAGCTTGTCGCCGTACGCGTTGAGGAACTGGTCGTCGTAGTCGCCGAACCGCATGAGGTTGCTCATGACGCCGAAGCCCGTGGGGTCGTTGGCGTCGTCGATGCCGAGCCGGTCCGGGCCCAGCTTCACCATCTTCGCTTCCCAGCCCTGCATCCTGTCGCTGTCGGAGAGCGTGGCCGTGCCCAGGGTGATGCCGAGGTTCTTCTGAAGCTGCTTCGCCTGTTCGTAGAACTTCGGGTCCCGCCCCATGCCCTGGTACGGGTCGGCGACGCCGGCGTAGAACTCGAGCACCTTCTTCGGTTCCACCTGGGTGGCGAACCGCTCGGCGAAGAGCGGGTCGTTCTTGTAGGTGGACAGCGTGGTGTTGAGGGTGTCGAGCTCTGTCAGCGTGACGTCGTGCGGGTCCTTCTTGAGGATCTTGGCGACCTTCTCCGCCTCCTCCACGGCCTTGGCCGCGGAGTCCCGGTCCGCGTAGCTGGCGTCGGAGAAGCCGTACTTGGCCTGGTCGACCAGGAGCGTGAGCACTTTGGCCGCCGAGGTGTCGCTCTCCGTGGCGTTCTTCAGAATGTTCTGGATCTCGTCCCGGAACGCGTCGACGTCCTGCTGAGTGTGCTCGGGCACCGAGGTGCCCTTCGCCGCCCGGTCGGGGTGGATGTTCATGGTGACGGTGAAGGATCCCTCGCCCGTGTCACGTACTGTGAGGTTCTTCTTCAGCCCGCGGTCGATGGCTGCATTCAGCTGCGTGCGATATCCGACGAGTTCACCGCGGGTGTCGGTGACGATCTTCTTGATCGTCTCGGCCTGGGTGTGGGCGTCGGTGAACTCGCCGGCCGTCTTGTCCACAAAAGCGCGGGTGACGGTGGCGTTCTCGCCGGCCCAGTTCGCTTTGTCGGACTTGGCTTTGAGGTCGTCCTTCGCGTCCTCCTGGAGAATTTTGAGCTTTGCGACCATTTGTTCCCAGTCGGTGATCGCTGCGTCAAGGTCGGAGAAGTTTGCGAAGCGCAGGGAATCGAGATCCATCAGTTGCCGGACCTTTCATCGAAGCCCTTGTCAAGGGTGTCGATGTTGCTGACCACCGTGGCGATGTAGACCTCGTCGCCGGCGTGCGCGCCCTTGGTGTAGTCGAGGTGGTTGGAGATGTGGGCGCAGGCGTCCAACAGGGAGCGGACCTGGTCGATCCAGCGTGAGGCCACGTGATCGAGGGCCCCGCCCAGGGCGAACGTCTCCGTCTTCAGGGTTCCGGCGGCCTTCTGGGTGGACGTGCGGGCGTGGTCACCGGCCTTTTCGAGGTCGCCGTACAGCCGGTACGCGGTATTGCCGATCGCCGCCAGATCCTGCTGATTGACCTTCAGGTCTCCCTGAGGTGGCGGCCCTCCGCCCGCTTCGGGCGGCACCTGGTTCAACTGCATCCGCGCAGAGTGCTTGTCCGCCGCCTCGGATTTCAGCTGCTCCCATTCGTCCCACGCCATTGCGGTTACCCCTCCCCGTAGCACCGATAATTCCCGTATGCCCCACTTGCGATGGGGATGTGGCGGGTCAGTCATCCGTCGAGCCCGACACTTTGCTTAAGAGTTGACCATGAATTGAAATGATCAATTCCAGGTGATGTGTGGAGGACCTGTAAGGCCGCCCGGGGTGGCCGGTTCGACCGCGAGTGTCTACGGTCACGGTGCACGATCGGCGCGCGCGGCCAGGGTGAAGCGGCGCACCGGGCGGCACGGCCGCGGAGGCGCGATCCGTCACCGAGGGGCGTGGGAAGTCGCGGTTGGCGCCGGGCGTGGGAAAAATTTGAAATTTTTATTCACGATGGGTTAACAACCGTTCACGTGTGGTGTACGGAGCGTCGCGACGACGTCACGCGACTTGAACGCGCGTAGATGTTCGCGTTCCGGACGGTTCCGCGCTGACCGGCGGTTATGTCATCGCGTTTTTGGGAGCGCCCGGATTCTGGACGAGGGCTTCCGCTGAGCGGACCCGCTCGCTAATGTCCCCGAAACATGAAACGCCCCGTGGCAGCGTGGCCGCGGAGCGCAGCCGGTGCCATGGCCAGTCGGCGGCCTCTCCGTGCGTCGCCGCTGGGACCGGCGTCTCACTTCCGGGAGAACCGCCCCGCTCACCAAGAGGGAGAGGGCGTCGTGACCGCGGAGACTTCTCAGACGCTCGACCGGGGACTGCGTGTCCTCAAGCTGCTCGCCGATACCGACCACGGTCTGACCGTCACCGAGTTGTCCAACAAACTCGGCGTCAACCGCACCGTGGTCTACCGACTGCTCGCCACTCTGGAACAGCACGCGCTGGTCCGCCGTGATCTGGGTGGCCGGGCCAGAGTGGGCCTGGGCGTGCTGCGCCTGGGCCGTCAGGTGCATCCGCTCGTCAGGGAGGCGGCGCTGCCCGCGCTGCGTTCCCTGGCCGAGGACATAGGGGCGACCGCCCACCTCACCCTCGTCGACGGGGCCGATGCGCTCGCGGTCGCGGTCGTCGAACCGACCTGGACCGACTACCACGTCGCCTACCGGGCCGGCTTCCGTCACGCACTGGACAGGGGCGCCGCGGGCCGGGCGATTCTCACCGCCCGGCAGAAGACGGTCGCCGACCATCCCGGCTACACCCTCACCCACGGAGAGCTCGAAGCCGGCGCCTGCGGCGCCGCTGCGCCGCTGGTCGGGGTGTCCGGGGTGGAGGGCAGCGTGGGCGTGGTCATGCTCGCCGACGCCGTACCGGAGAGGGTCGGCCCGCGCGTGCTCGACGCGGCCCGGGAGGTCGCGGACGCGCTGCGCTGAAAGCGCGTGGGGGCAGGAGTCGCCTCCGCCCCGGGACTGCGCGGGGGGCCGGGGGGACCCGGCCCCCCGCGCAGTCCTGCGGAACAGGGGGCGTGCGGCGGCGGATAGATTGGGCCGGTGCTCATTCGTCTCTCGCGCCCCCGCATCCTCGCCCTCTGCGCGCTGCCGGTCCTCGCCCTGTTCGGCACGGCCGCCTTCGCGCCGCTGCCGTTCACCCTGGCGCAGCCCGGGACGACCGCCGACGTCCTCGGGGACGACCAGGGGAAGCCGGTCATCACGATCAAGGGCGCGCCGACCCGCACCACCGACGGCGAGCTGCGGATGACGACCATCGTCGCCACCGGACCGGAGGCCGACGTCGGGATCGGGGACGTGGTCGACAGCTGGTTCAGGACGGACCGCGCGGTCATGCCCCGCGACTCCGTCTACCCGACCGGCGGCTCCGAGAAGGAGATCGAGCAGCACAATCTCCAGGACATGGAGGAGTCGCAGGACGTCGCCGTCGACGCCGCCCTGAAGTACCTCGGCAAGGCCCCCGGGTCCGTCGACATCACCCTGCACCTCGCGGACGTCGGCGGCCCCAGCGCGGGTCTGTTCTTCTCGCTCGGCATCATCGACAAGCTCGCGGGTGACGGCTCCGGCGGCGACCTGACCGGCGGCCGTACCGTCGCCGGTACGGGGACGATCGAGGCCAACGGCTCGGTCGGGGCCGTCGGCGGGGTCTCCCTGAAGACGCAGGCCGCCCGGCGCGACGGTGCGACCGTCTTCCTCGTGCCCAGGGCCGAGTGCAAGGAAGCGAAGGCGGAGCAGCCGAAGGGCCTGCGGCTGATCCCCGTCACGACACTGAAGAACGCGGTGTCCTCGCTGAAGGCCCTGGAGCAGGGGAACAAGGTCCCGAGCTGCTGACCGGCTCCCCGGTCCCCTCCATGGTGCGCCAGGCCGGGAACACCAGAGGGCTCAGCGTCGCCAGGAAGTACACCCCGCCCATCGCCAGCAGCGCGCCCGTCGCTCCCATGCCCTCGACCAGCAGGCCCGCCGCGAGACCGCCCACCGGCATGGCGAGCTCGCAGCCCGCGGTGAGGGCCCCTGACACCCGGCTGCGCAGTTCCTGGGGTACGCGTTCGTACGTCATCGTCGTCAGGATCGGGTTGAGCATGCCGCCCGCGACACCGCCCAGCGCCATGGTGACCGCCAGCGGCAGTGTCGTCCCGGTCAGCGCGGCGACCAGGAACCTCGGCGCCCCGCACAGCATCACGCACACCGTGAACACGGCCCGCCGCGAGAAGCGGTGCCCCACCGCCCCGTACAGCAGGGCGCCCGTGAGGCCGCCCGCGCCGAACAGCGCGGTGAGCAGCCCCAGATCGGTGGCCCCGCCCAGCTCGCCCTCGGCGTGCACGGGCAGCAGGACGGCGTTCCATCCCTGGTCCGTGCCGTTCATGAACATCACCATGACGACCACGGCGAGCAGCAGCCGGTTGCCGAGCAGGTAGGTGTAGCCCTCGCGGAGTTCGGCGCGGTACGTACGCAGCGACACGGGGTCGGCGGCCTTGCGGGGCTCGGCCGCACCGACCCCTCGTACGCCGGCTGCGACCAGCAGTGCGGACAGGGCGAACGTCGCCGCGTCCAGCAGGAGCACGGTCTCGGCGCCGACGACTGCGATCAGTACGCCCGCGAGCGCCGCGCCGACCATGCGGGCGCCGCGCGAAACCGCGTCGAAGAGGCTGGCGGCGCGGGCGAGCGTGGTGCCCGCGTGCTCGGCGAGATCGGGTACGAGGACGTAGCGCGCGGTGTTGCCGGGCGTGTGGGCCAGCCCGTTCAGCGCCATCAGCGCGCACAGCATCCAGAATTCGAGTGCGCCCGCGTAGTGCAGCAGCGGGATCGTGGCGATGGCCGCGCCGCAGACCGTGTCGGAGGCGACGGCGACCCGGCGCCGGCCGATCCGGTCGATGACGGGCCCGCCGATCAGTGCGGCGACGACGATCGGCAGGGTCGCGCAGAAGGCGACGACACCGGCCCGGCCGGCGCTTCCGGTGGTCTCCAGGACGAACCACGGGACCCCGATGAGGGTCAGTGACGTGCCTGCTGTGGATATCGAGTTGGCCGCCAGGACGGCGGCGAGCGGGATGCGGTCCCGCGCCTGTTGCCCCCCGTCCACGTCAGGCCGTTCGAGCGGCGCGTGCCGGGGGCGGCGTGCACTGGGCCAGACGCAGGCCCAGCTCGACCATCGTCCAGCCCATCCGGTGGCGCAGCCCGGGGCGTACGGGGGAGAACTCTGCGGCGTCGCCCCGGAGCTCGGTGGCGCGGTAGGTGTGCAACAGGTGGTGGATGTCGCTGTGCATGACGGTGATCCCCTCAGTCGGTGGGGCGCGGGAACATGTGCAGGTGGGTGCGGACCACGGCCGACCCCTCGGTGTCCTCGGGGACGCGGCCCCGGTAGCTGTTCACGAGGTCGAGCATCTTCTCCGCGAGCTCCATCGAGAGTTCGGGGGTGAGCCGCAGCTTGAAGTCGCTGATCTCGAAGGACCGACGCCACTCCTCGGGCCATTCGTGCATCGTGCCGAGCCAGGTGTTCAGCTCCTGGGCGTGCGTGGTCGCCACTTCGTGCAGCACGACTCCGATGGCGCCGCGCACCTCGGGGTCCGGGTGCTGCATGAAGTTCTCGCTGCGCCCGAAGATCGTGCCCGCGTGGACGGCCTTCCACCACCGCTCGCGCCCCTTGCCGCGCTCCGGGTCGTCCTCGACGAAGCCGTACGAGGCGAGCTGGCGCAGGTGGTAGCTGGTGGCGCCGCTCGATTCGCCGAGCCGGTCGGCGAGACCGGAGGCGGTGGCGGGGCCGAACTCCCTCAGGGCGTTCAGCAGCCGGATGCGCAGGGGGTGGGCGAGGCCGCGCAGGGTGCGGGCGTCGACGTGGTGGATCTTCGGGTCGTCGGCGTACGGGACCGGCCGGTCCTCGGGCTCGTTCGGTGGCATGACACGACCATAGAGTTGCAAAGACTGCTTTGCAACACGTTTTTTGCAACGACTTCTTTGGAAGTCTTGTCGGCCTGCTCAGCCCACCCGGATGAACCCCTCCTCCACCAGCCAGTCCTTCGCCACCTCGTGCGGGTCCTCCCCGTCAACGTCGACCTTGGAGTTGAGCTCCTGCGCGAGCTGCGTCGTCAGCATCTCGGTGACCGGGGCCAGCAGTCCGGCGATCTCCGGGTACTTCTTCAGGGTCGCCGTGTGGATGGCGGGGGCCGCGTTGTAGTTGGGGAAGAACTGCTTGTCGTCCTCCATGACGTCCAGATTCATCGCCTTGATACGGCCGTCGGTGGTGTACACCTCGCCGAGCAGACAGGAGTCGGACTTGGACACCTGGGTGTAGATGATCCCGGCGTCCATCTTCTTGATGTTCGAGGCCGGCAGGTTCATCCCGTACAGCTTCTGCATACCGGGCAGCCCGTCGTCGCGGGAGGCGAACTCGTTCTCGACGCAGACCGTGACGGCCTTCGGGTCCTTCTTCGCGAGTGCGGCCACGTCCGACAGGGTCTTGAGGTGGTACTTGGCGTTGTTCTTCTTGCTGATGGCCAGGGCGTACGTGTTGTCGAGCGTGGACGGCGGGAGCCAGGTCACCCCGTTGCCCTTGTCCTCGTCGCGGACGACCTCCCACTGCTTCTGCGGGTCGACGACCGGCTTGGCATGGCCCAGGTAGGTGATCCATGCCGTGCCCGTGTAGTCGTACAGGGCGTCGGCCTCGCCCTTGACGACCGCCTCGCGCGCGCTGATCGACCCCGGCAGGTTCGTCCGGTCCAGCACCTCGGCGCCGGCCGCCTTGAAGATCAGGCCCATGATCTGCCCCAGGATGATGTTCTCGCTGAAGTTCTTCGAGGTCACCGTCAGCGAGGCGCCCCTGAGCGGCTGCCCCTGCCCGACCGACCCCGGTTCCACCTCGTCCACCAGCGGCGAACCGCTCTTCAGCCCGCACCCCGTGAGCAGCAGGGCGAGCGCGGCAGCCGATGCCAGGCCCGTACGTACCCTCACGCTTCCTCCAGTCCGCGCGGTGTCAGCGCCAGTTCGACCAGCGAGGCCAGCCAGTCCACCAGCAGTGCCAGGACCACCGTCAGTACGGAACCGAGGACCAGCACGGGCATGCGCTGCGTCTGGATCCCCGAGGTGATCAGGTCGCCGAGTCCGCCGCCGCCCCCGAAGGTGGCCAGGGTCGCCGTGCCCACGTTGAGGACCAGGGCCGTCCGTACGCCCGCCAGGATCAGCGGGACGGCGAGCGGCAGTTCGACCCGGGTCAGCGTCCCCATGGGCGACATCCCGATGCCCCGGGACGCCTCCACGAGCGTCGGTTCGATCCCCTTCAGGCCGGCCACCGTGTTGGAGAGCACCGGCAGTACCGCGTAGATCACCATCCCGACGATCGCCGTGGACGGGCCGATGCCCAGCCAGATCACCAGCAGCGCCAGCAGCCCGATCGCGGGGGTCGCCTGGCCGATGTTGGCGAGGACCGTGACCCCGGGGGCCGCCTTGTTCAGGCCGCGCCGGGTCAGCGCGATACCGAGGGGGATGGCGATGATCAGCACCCAGAAGGTGGAGATCGCGGTCAGTCTGACGTGCTGCCACCAGCGCACCTCGACGATGTCGCCGGCCAGCGAGTTCTCCGCGATCGAGTCGAGGTCGACGTTGGAGATCCACAGGTACGTCGCCACGAGGACGACCGCGCAGACGGCCGGTACCACCACGAGCTTCTTCCAGGTGATCCGGCGGGCCGGACGGGGCGGCGCGGGGGAGGGTTCCGCCTCCTCGTCACGAAAGGCGTCGCCTCCCGCATCCTGCTCCCCGGGCGGCCGCGTCCCCTCGGGGGGTGCCTGATGACTGGGGGTCATAGCCCGCTGCCACCCCCCTCCAGCTCCTGCTCCGTCTGATGGACCCGCAGGTGCTCCAGATCGTGCTGGTGCTCCATCGCGGTGAGCCGGTCCGCCTCCAGGAGCTCCTGCACGGAGTTCATCAGCGTCTGCATGTCGACGACGCCGATGAACTCCCCGCGCCGCCCCGTGACCGCGACCCGTCCGCTGCTGTCGGTCAGCACGGCCTCCAGCGCGTCGTGGAGCGTCGCGTCCCGGGTCACGGTGTCGTGCACCAACTGTCCGGCCCGGGCCAGCGAGCCCTTGGCCCGCATCAGGTCACCGCGCCGGAGCCACTTGTACGGGCGGTTCCTGCGGTCCAGCATCAGCAGCTCGTTCTGCCCGCCGTCGCGCAGCTTGTCGAAGATCGACTGGAGCGGGTCCTCGACGGTCACCGTCGGGAAGTCGGCGATCCCGACATCCCGTACGCGGGTGAGGTTGAGCCTCTTCAGCGCCGCGCCCGCCCCCACGAACCCGGACACGAAGTCGTCCGTCGGATTGGTGAGGATGGCTTCCGGGGTGTCGAACTGGGCGATGTGCGAACGTTCCCGCAGCACCGCGATCCGGTCGCCCAGCTTGATCGCCTCGTCGAAGTCGTGCGTGACGAAGACGATCGTCTTGTGCAGCTCGTGCTGGAGCCGGATCAGCTCGTCCTGGAGGTGGTCGCGGGTGATGGGGTCGACCGCGCCGAACGGCTCGTCCATCAGCAGCACCGGCGGGTCCGCGGCCAGTGCCCGCGCCACGCCGACCCGCTGCTGCTGGCCGCCGGAGAGCTGGCGCGGATACCGCCCGTGGAACTCCCTCGGATCGAGACCGACGAGGTCGAGCATCTCCTCGACCCGGTTCTTCACCCCTGACTTCGACCAGCCGGTCATCTTCGGTACGAGGGCGATGTTCTCCGCGACCGTCATGTGCGGGAAGAGCCCCGAGGACTGGATCGCGTAGCCGATCTTGCGCCGCAGCTTCACCCCGTCCATGTCGGTGACGTCCTCGTCGTTGATCCTGATCCGCCCGGACGTCGGCTCGATCAGCCGGTTGATCATCTTCAGCGTGGTGGACTTCCCGCAGCCGGAGGGCCCCACGAGGATCACGGTCTCGCCGGCCTTGATGTCCATGGAGACGTTGTCGACGGCCGGAGCGGGGCTGCCGGGATAGGACTTGGTGAGGTTCTCCAGCTGGATGGTGGCACCCGAGGTGGTGGTGCCGGACGCGGGAGTCCCCGTCGGTCCGGTGACGGTTTCAGACACGGATCCCCCTCGGGATGGTGAGTCGTCCGAGCAGGACGTACGCGGCGTCGAAGAGCAGGGCGAGGATGACGATGCCGAGCGTGCCCGAGAGGACCTGGTTGATCGCGTTGGCGCTGCCCAGCGAGGCGAGACCGCGGAAGATCTCGTTCCCGAGGCCGGGGCCCGAGGCGTACGCGGCGATGGCGGCGATGCCCATCAGCATCTGGGTGGAGACCCGGATCCCGGTGAGGATGGGCGGCCAGGCGAGCGGCAGTTCCACCCGGCACAGCTGCGCCGTACGTGACATCCCGATGCCCTTCGCCGCGTCGACGAGGGCCGGGTCCACACCCCGTAGCCCGACGATGGAGTTGCGGACGACGGGCAGCAGCCCGTAGAGGGTCAGGATGATCACCGTCGGCGGCACCCCGAGGCCGACCAGGGGGATCAGCAGGCCGATCGCCGCGAGCGACGGGATCGTGAGGATCATGGCCGTGGACGTGACGGCCAGTGACCCGCCCCAGCTGCTCCGGTAGCTGACCACGCCGATCAGGACGCCGAGCAACGTGGCGATGACCATGCACTGGAAGACGGCGCTGACGTGCTGGAACGCGTCGGTGAGCAGCTGCTGGTGCCGGGTGCTCACGTACTCCCAGAAGTTCACATGACGCTCCTCGGATCAGTCGGTGTCCTGTGCAGCCTGCTCGACGAGCGGGAGAATACGCAGGGGGACCGGGTTTTCCATGACGATGGCCGTGGACGCCCGGACAATGCCATCCAAACCGACAACCCGGTCGATCACCCGCTGGAGATCGGCGTTGGAGCGGGCGACGAGCCGGCAGAGCATGTCGCCCTGTCCGGTGGTGGTGTGCAGTTCGAGCACCTCGGGCACGCCACTCAAATGGGCCCGTACATCGGCACCTTGGCCCTGCCTGATCTCCAGCGTGGCGAACGCGGTGACGGGGTAGCCGAGCGCCGCCGGATCGACGTCGGGGCCGAAGCTCCGGATGACGCCATTCGACTGAAGGCGGTCCAGCCGCGCCTGCACGGTCCCGCGCGCCACTCCGAGCCGCCGTGAGGCCTCGAGTACACCGATACGGGGCTCACGGGCCAGCAGCACGATGAGCCGGCCGTCCAGATGATCGATCGCCATGATCCGCCTCCTGATGGGCACCCTGTACGGATAGCCTGCCCATCATCGCCAGCCGCTGTACAGATTGACCAGCGATTACGCGAACTGTTGCGCACCTTGCGAAGCGGCGGGAACCTTCGGACATGACTGAGACTCTGCACACCACCCCCGACACCGCCCGGCAGGCCGATCCCTTCCCGGTCAAGGGAATGGACGCGGTGGTCTTCGCCGTGGGCAACGCCAAGCAGGCGGCGCACTACTACTCGACCGCCTTCGGCATGAAGCTCGTCGCCTACTCCGGACCGGAGAACGGCAGCCGCGAGACCGCGAGTTACGTCCTGACCAACGGTTCCGCCCGCTTCGTCCTCACCTCCGTCATCAAGGCGTCCACCGAGTGGGGCACCTTCCTGGCCGACCACGTCAACGCCCACGGCGACGGCGTGGTCGACCTCGCGATCGAGGTCCCCGACGCCCGCGCCGCGTACGCGTACGCCGTCGAGCACGGTGCGCAGGGCATCACCGAGCCGTACGAGCTGAAGGACGAGCACGGCACGGTCGTCCTGGCCGCCATCGCCACGTACGGAAAGACCCGCCACACGCTGGTCGACCGCTCCGGCTACGACGGCCCGTACCTGCCCGGCTTCACCGCGGCGGCCCCGATCGTCGAACCGGCGGCCAAGCGCACCTTCCAGGCCATCGACCACTGCGTGGGCAACGTCGAGCTCGGCCGGATGAACGAGTGGGTGGCGTTCTACAACAAGGTCATGGGCTTCACCAACATGAAGGAGTTCGTGGGCGACGACATCGCCACCGAGTACTCCGCCCTCATGTCGAAGGTCGTCGCCGACGGCACGCTGAAGGTGAAGTTCCCGATCAACGAGCCGGCGATCGCGAAGAAGAAGTCGCAGATCGACGAGTACCTGGAGTTCTACGGCGGCGCGGGCGTCCAGCACATCGCACTCGCCACCAACGACATCGTCGCCTCCGTGAAGGCGATGCGGGCGGCCGGCGTGCAGTTCCTGGACACTCCGGACTCCTACTACGACACCCTCGGCGAGTGGGCGGGCGAGACCCGGGTCCCCGTCGAGACGCTGCGCGAGCTGAAGATCCTGGTCGACCGCGACGAGGACGGCTACCTGCTGCAGATCTTCACCAAGCCGGTCCAGGACCGTCCGACGGTCTTCTTCGAGATGATCGAGCGCCATGGCTCGATGGGCTTCGGCAAGGGCAACTTCAAGGCGCTGTTCGAGGCGATCGAGCGCGAGCAGGAGAAGCGCGGCAACCTCTGATCCACCGAGCGACGGGCGGGGCCATCCGACAGCCGGAGGGCCCCGCCCGCCGCGTGGTGCCGCGTGCGGCCGACGGGGACACGCTCGGGGCCGGCGGGGTCCTTGACCGTGCTGATCGGGTGAGGTAGAGGCGCGGCGGGAGTTGTCCCGACCGGGCGTGGGACGGATGAGGGAGCCGCGACCTCGCGGCCTGCGGCCGAGCGCGCCGCAGCTTCCGACGGGAGCCCCCACTCGATGAACCGCCTCACCGCGTCCGTCTCCGCCGCCGCAGTGGCGGCCGGCGCATGCCTCGCCCTGCTCGCCCCCTCCGCCGTGGGCGCGGCGGCAGCGAACGTCGTACAGCAGGTCAGGGCCGCCGACCTGGGACCGTGGAGGCCCTGGCTCCGGCTCCAGGACGACCAGGCCAACGTGAACAGGCTGCCCGGCGTCCAGGAGGTCTCGCCCTTCGCCGACCCGGTCCGGTTCAACGGCAGCCTTCACCTCTCGATCGCGGGCGGGCAGCAGGCCCAGGCCGCGCACTACACGGCCCAGGTTCCGCTGAGCACCGTCGCGGCCGCTGAGCTGTCCTACGACTCCTACGTGAAGACCGTGGAGGGGGGCGCCACCGGCACCGCCGCGAACCTCCAGCTCCCCATGATCTGCCGGGGCGCCTTCACCACTCTCAGCTTCCAGCCGCAGCTCGCCACCGACAGCCGGGGCCGCGCCGGCGTGGTGCCGGACACCTGGCAGCACTTCGAGTCCACCGGCGCCTCGCTCTGGCGCACCTCACGGGCGCTGCCGACGGACCCCGCGCTGCCCGCCGGATCCGACGCGCCGCTGAGCACCTATGCCGCCGGGTGCGACGCCCCCGGTGACGGGGTCATCGGCCTCCTCGCGAACGTCGGCAGGCCCGGTGACGTCGAAGCCCCGCTCGACGCCTACGTGGACAACCTGACCGCGAACGGAACCACGTACGACTTCGCCGTCGAAGGGCTCGCCCGGGGCCGCATCGTGCTGAACAGAGGCAACCAGGACCGGCCCTGCCACCACGTCAGTCAGCCCTGCCCGCGCACGCAGGGCGGCACCGCGAGCGGCTTCGTCTCCTTCGCAGGCCCGGCGGACGGCCCCGGGTACCGGGGCGTCGGCACCCGCCTGGTCTTCTCGGACGGCCGGGCACTCGCCCCCGCAGACCTCACCGTGACGGCGAACGGCCGGCCCCTCACCCTTATCGCAGGTCCGGGCGGGACGCTCACCGCGGTCGTGTCGCCCACGCCGAGGGCCGACCTGAACCCGAACGGCACCTACCGCACCGCGCTCGTCGTCACCCACCGCGACCACCCGTCGCGTGACGGCGGTGACGGCGGTACGGGCGGGCGCGTCGGTCTGAAGGTCAGGGCCGAACTCCTGGCCACGGGCGACGAGCCCCTCCGGCCGACCGGTGTGAGCACCAGCACCACGGTGCGTTGACGCCCTCGCGCCACCGATCGCGAGAACGGGGCGCGGAGCCGGTGAGGACCGGCTCCGCGCCCCGTTCGCGTGACCCCCGACGGGTCGTGCGCCCTCCTAGGGGCGTTGCGAGGACGCCGTCGCGCTCTGCCCCGTTCCGGGGGATACGGAGGGCGCGGGTCTCGCCGGCGCCTGTCGCCGTGCGGGAGCCGGTTCGGGCTTCGAGGCTTCGGGTTCCGACACCTCGCCCCTCGGCGCCTCGCCCTTCGCCGCATCGGACTTGGGGGATTCGGGCTTCGCAGGTTCGGGCTTCGCCGGTTCCGGCTCGGGGACCGGTGCGGGGTCCGGCTGCATGTCCGCCGGCCCGCCCGGAGCCGGTTCGCCCAGGGAGTCCAGGGCGGCCTGGGCCAGGGGAGCTGCCAGCGGGGAGAACAACGGATTCGTACGGACGGACTCCTCCAGGTGACCGCGGGCCGGGCCGTTCTGGGAGAGGGCGCTCTCGATGGCACCCAGGTGGTACGTGTACGAGGCGTTCCGGACGCCCGTCTCCACCGCCTGTTCCGCGTACTGCAGTGCCTCCTCCGACAGGCCCGCGCGGTGCAGCGCCCAGCCGAGTGCGTCCGCCGCCGCCGAGCTGCGGTGCAGGGCCGACCACTCGGCGCGCATCAGCTCCACCGCCGCCGCCGGGTCGCCGTGGTCGGCCTCGAAGCGGGCCTCGGTCAGGGACTCGTTCACCCCGGCCGCCTTCGCCTGCGCGAGCAGCTTGCGGAGCTCCGTGTACTGGGTGCGGGCGTCGCCGTCCAGGCTCAGGGACTCGTACAGCTCGCCCAGTTCGAGTACGTACTCGGGGCGGGGCAGCTTCACCGTCACCGTCTGGTAGTCGGCCAGCGCCTCGTCCGTGCGGTCCAGGGCCACCAGGGCGCGGGCCCGGCCCGCGCGGGAGGCCAGGTGGTTGCCGTCGGTGCGCAGGGCCGCCTCGTACTGGGCGACGGCCTCCGCGGGCTCGCCGCGCTCCCAGGCCAGGTCGCCGAGGCGGTGCAGGGCCTCGGCCTTCTCCGCGGGGGTGGTGGCGCGGTCCGCGGCCTCCTGGGCAGTGGCCAGGGCGTCCTCGCGCCAGCCCTGGCCGCGGTACATCTCCGCGGTCCTGGCGAGTGCGGGGACACCCTTGCGCAGCGAACCGAACTTCTCCGTGGCCTTGCTCGCGGCCGCATACTCGCCGAGGCCGTTGTACGCGTCGATCAGGACCGGGTAGGCCGTCCAGTTCTTGGGCTGCCGGGCCCGGACCGTCTCGCCCCACTTCTTCGCGGCGAGGTAGTCGTGCCGTGCGTTGGCGAGAGCTCCCAGCCCCACCCAGGCCTCCTCGTTGCCGCGTTCACCGGGCTGCGCGGCCAGTGAGCGCTGCAGGGCCTGCTCGGCCCGCGTGTAGTACGCCGCGTCCGCGGAACGCCGGCCCCATTCCACGTACGCCGTACCGAGCACCGCCCAGGACGGTGCGTCGGAGGGATGCGTCTCCACCCACTCCTGCCGGTCCCCGATGAGTGCCGTGAGGTCGGAGAGGGACGCCGGGGAGCCGGCCGCCGCCGCTGCCTCCGCCCGGGCGACGGGGCCGGGCAGGGGCGGCCCCGCTTCCTGGTCGCCGTCCGGTACGGCGACCACCGCGCCGGCCACGAGCACGGCGCCCGCCACCGCACCGAACGCCGCCCTGCGCAGTGTCGTGCGCATCGACGTGGGAGGCGGTGGCACGGCCGTCGCGCCCTCCGGCGGCAGGGTGGAGGGGGGTGGCTCCGGATTCTGCTGCGGCATGGCATCCATGCGCCTCACTCTGCGTCAGTGCGAAGATCACATCGCGCTGCGCGATCGCTGGCGCAGACGGGTTCACACCATTGGCCCCGGGTGTCAGGCTTGGATCATGAACGATCTTCTCGAACAGCTGAGCGCGGGCCTGCCGGCCGAAGCCCTGATCACCGACCCGGACGTCACCGCCGCATACGCGCACGACATGGCGAGCTTCTGCGACGCGGGGGCTCCGGCCGTCGTCGTGCTCCCACGCACGGTCGAGGAGGTCCAGCACGTCATGCGGACCGCCACGGCGCTTCGCGTCCCCGTGGTGCCGCAGGGTGCCAGGACGGGCCTGTCCGGTGCGGCCAACGCCTCCGACGGCTGCATCGTGCTCTCCCTCGTGAAGATGGACCGGATCCTGGAGATCAATCCGGTCGACCGGATCGCGGTCGTCGAACCGGGTGTCATCAACGCCGTGCTGTCCCGCGCCGTCAACGAACACGGGCTGTACTACCCGCCGGACCCCTCCAGCTGGGAGATGTGCACCATCGGCGGCAACATCGGCACCGCGTCCGGCGGACTGTGCTGCGTGAAGTACGGCGTCACCGCCGAGTACGTGCTCGGCCTGGAGGTCGTCCTCGCCGACGGACGTCTCCTCAACACCGGCAGGCGTACCGCCAAGGGTGTCGCCGGATACGACCTGACCCGGCTCTTCGTCGGCTCCGAAGGCAGCCTCGGCATCGTTGTCAAAGCGGTCCTCGCGCTCCGGCCCCAGCCCCCGCAACAGCTCGTGCTGGCCGCCGAGTTCCCCTCCGCGGCGGCCGCCTGCGACGCGGTCTGCCGGATCATGGAACGCGGCCACACCCCGTCACTCCTCGAACTGATGGACCGTACGACCGTCCGTGCCGTGAACGCGATGGCCTCCATGGGACTCCCCGAATCCACCGAGGCGCTGCTGCTCTGCGCCTTCGACACCCCTGACCCGGCGGCCGACCTCACCGCTGTGGGCGAGCTGTGCACCGAGGCCGGCGCCACCGAGGTCGTGCCCGCCGAGGACGCCGCCGAGTCCGAACTCCTCCTGCACGCGCGTCGGCTGTCGCTCCCGGCGATGGAGACCATCAAGTCCGCCACGATGATCGACGACGTGTGCGTGCCGCGCTCCAGGCTCGGCGCGATGATCGAGGGAACCGCCGCCATCGCCGGCAAGTTCGGCCTCACCATCGGCGTCGTCGCCCACGCGGGGGACGGCAACACCCACCCCGTCGTCTGCTTCGACCACACCGACGCCGACGAGTCCCGCAGGGCCCGCGAATCCTTCGACGAGATCATGGCGCTGGGTCTGGAACTGGGCGGCACCATCACCGGCGAGCACGGGGTCGGCGTGCTCAAGAAGGAATGGCTCGCCCGCGAACTGGGCGAGGTGGGCGTCGAGGTGCAGCGCGGCATCAAGGCGGCCTTCGATCCGCTGGGCCTCCTCAATCCGGGCAAACTGTTCTGACCCGTCCCGCTCCTGCCCTGCCCCCTCTGCCCGCCGCGCTCCTGCCCGCCGGTGCTCCTGCCCCGCCGCACTCAGGCCTCGCCGTCCTGGGACTCGTCGGAGGGCCAGGGGTCGCTCAGCCACAGGTCGTCGGCCGGCAGGGGGGTGAGCAGCTCGGCGAGCGCGCCGTCCAGGCCGAGCAGCGCGCTCTCCGAGCCCGGGGGGACCACCCGCAGGGTGCGCTCCACCCAGGCGGAGACGGCGGCCGACGGCACCTCCAGAAGGGCGTTGCCGTCGGGCGAGGTGAGCGCGACACAGATGACGCTGTGCTCGTCGACCTTGGTCGGCCAGATCCGTACGTCCCCGTGCCCGCACGGCCTGAACACCCCTTCCACGAGCAGCTCACGGGCGAACGTCCAGTGCACCGGCGACTCGGATCCGATGTGGAAGGTGATGTGCACGGCGTACGGGTCGTCGGTGAGGTAGGACAGCCGGGCGGGTACGGGGACGGAGCGCTCCGGCGAGAGGACCAGCTTCAGTTCCAGTTCCCGTTCCACGATGTTCTGCATGAGGGTGCACGACCTTCCGATGCTCGTAGGAGCCGGTCCCTCGACCGGTCCGCACAAGGAGAGAGCGCCCTCCCGGCCGTCTATGACGCGACTTCCCAGAAAAACTTCCGCGGACCCGGAAAGTGGTCCAAACGGCAGGACCGGCCCGGGGGTGCGCGGCGGTCTGATAGATGTGGACCCTTGTATGGAGGCCGGCCGGCGATCGGACGGTGCCACGCCACCCTCCGACCGCCGGCCGGTCTGAGGCCTCGAAGAGATACGGGACCACGGTGATGAGCGCCCCAACCCCGGCACCCGGTGACGAAAGCCCCCGCGAGGGCTACTACCCCGACCCGTCCATTCCCGGATACGTCCGGTACTGGAACGGCGCGTCTTGGGTTCCCGGTACGAGCCGGCCCGCACCCAGGCAGGGCGAGGCGACCCCTGCGCCGCCGCCCGAATCGGCGGAGGACGCCGCCCCGCAGCCGGTGGCGCGGCGGACCGCCCCGGTGGACGAGACCGGGCCGATGTTCTTCGACGAGGCCGACGGGCTCGGCGGGGGCGGGGAGGCGGGTGCCGCCGGCGGCCGCCCGGAGCCCGCGACGGCCTGGCAGGCCGACACGTCACGGCAGACCGGCTTCGGCGGCGAACGTGACCGCCGTGTCTCGTGGGGCGGCCCGGATCCCCGTACGCCCGGCGACGGCGCACCGTCGTCCCCCGCCGTTCCGGCGGCCGGCGCACCCGAGGACCCGCGCAGGCCCGGGGTGGCGGACCCGACGCGCGGCGCTCTTCCCGGTATGCGGGACGGCAGTGGTGACGTGACCGACGGCACCGTCGCCATTCGGGTCGACAGGCCCGGCGGCAGCGGTGACGCCGACCGTCCGCCGACCGACGGCACGGTCACGATCCGCGCCGTGGGACGGGACGGCGGCGCCCGTCCGCCGCGTCCGCGCGAGGAGGGACCGGCGCCCGCCGACGGCACGATGGCGATCCGCGCCGTGCAGCCCGGTGCCGCGTCCCCGCCGCAGGCCCCGAACCCGCCCCAGGCACAGGCCCGGCCCCAGGCGCCGGCACAGGCGCAGCCATCGGCGCAGGCGCCCCAGGTGAACACGCCCCTGACTCCCGGTCCCGGCGGCGGGTCCGCGTCCTGGGCGCAGCAGGCGCATCAGCTCGGCCGGCCCGAGCAGGCGGCCCGCCCGCAGCAGCAACAGCCGCAGCGCCCCATGCCCGCACAGCAGCAGAGCGCCCGGCCCGAACAGCAGCAGCCGCCCGTCGTGCCCTGGAAGCCTCCGGTCGAGGACCCCTTCCAGCAGCTCGCCCGGGCCCAGGCTTCCGCCCGGCCCGCAGGGCTCGGTAAGCGGCTGACCGCCCGGATCCTGGACACGGTCCTGCTCGGCGCGGTCGTCGGCGCGATCGGATTCCCGCTGGTCACCCAGGCGATGGACCACATCGACGAGAAGATTGAGGCGGCCAAGCAGTCCGGCGAGACGGTCACCGTCTGGCTCCTGGACTCCACCACGGCCGGGCTGTTCGGTGCCGTGCTCGGCGCGTTCCTGGTGCTCGGCTTCGTGCTGGAGGCGCTGCCCACCGCCAAGTGGGGCCGCACGCTGGGCAAAAAGCTCTGCGGTCTCGAGGTGCGGGACATCGAGTCGCACGGACCGCCCACGATCGGGGCGGCGCTGCGCCGCTGGCTCGTGTACGGGGTGCTGGGCCTCCTCGTCATCGGCGTGGTCAACGTGCTGTGGTGCCTGTTCGACCGCCCGTGGCGTCAGTGCTGGCACGACAAGGCGGCGGGTACGTTCGTCGCCGGCTGAGGGCGGGTCAGCCGTCGGGGGGCGGCCCCGCTTACGCCGTGTGCCGACCCCCGTCCCCCGAAAGCACCTGAGCCGTTGCGGGCCTGTGCGGGGCGGGGTGCACTGCCCCCATGAGCAACGAACCGCCGCCGCCACCACCCGGACAGCCGCCCGAGGACGATCCGTTCTCCAAGAGGCCGCCGCACGGCTCCGAGCCCCCGTCCGGCGGCTCGCCCTACGGCAGCGGGCCGCCACCCCCGCCGCCACCGCCGCACGACCGGGATCCGTTCGGCGGCAGCGGGCAGTACGGCGGTGCGGATCCGCTGGCAGGCATGCCGCCGCTCGCCGAGCCGGGCAAGCGGATCCTGGCGCGGCTGATCGACTTCCTCATCATCTCGATCCCGCTGTATCTGATCTCGCTGCCGTTCGGCGGCGCGGTCGACGTCACCTCGGACGGTGGCGACGACGACTTCGGTGATGCCATCGGCAACACCTACAGCGGGCATCAGCTGCTCTGGTCGCTGATCGGCCTGGTGGTCTACGTCGCCTACGACACGTATCTGACGCACAAGGACGGGCGGACGCTCGGCAAGCGGCTGCTGAAGATGCGCGTGGCGATGCTCAACGACGGCTCGGTGCCCGACACCGGCTCGGCGCTGATGCGGGCCGTCGTGCTGTGGGTCCCGGCGCTGCTGTGCTGCCCCTGCCTGTGGTGGCTGATCAACATCGTGCTGATGTTCACGGACAAGCCGTACCGGCAGGCGCTGCAGGACAAGGCGTCCAAGACGGTCGTGGTCGCCATCCAGTGAGGCCGGGGCCTTTCAGCGGTGCAGTGAGTGCTCGCCGATGCGCTCCGTGTTCGCGGTGGCGATCTCGATGTCCTCGATCGTGCGGTGGGTACGGACAGCGGCAGGCGCCGGTGACGTCCGGACCTTCGTGCGCTTGGGCAGGGGTACGGTCACGGCCACCAGCAGACCGAGCCCCAGGGCCGCGGTGCAGATGACGGCCACACCGATGCCCGAGTTCGTGCGGGACAGCAGCAGCATGGCGAGGGTCGCGAAGACGACGGTGACCGAACCGTAGGAGAACTGTGCGGCAGTCGGACGCGGCATGGCGGTATCCGTCCTCGGGGCATCGGCTGGGGGAGTCTCTCAACACGGTCGCACTGTCAATCGACTCTACGACGGTGGATGCCCGGGAGGAACACGTAGTAAGCGTGACCTAACCCACGGTACCGGTGCACGGGGGGCGCACTGAGTCACACGATCGCCGATCGGGCGGCGTGGCGCGCCGGTTGTACCGGACGACGGTAAAGCCTCGAACGTCCGGATAGCGGAATTCGGCTCCTGCATAGTGCAGTTGGCCTGTGCAAGTCAAGATCTGTCTTTTCTCTCATACTTCCGATCGAATGTCGTCACTTGTGACGCGTTGACGCGCGCGGCTTTGCTCAACCCCCTGGCCGCGGACGCGAAACGCCGGGGAGGACTGCATCAAGTGATCACTCAGAGACGGGCGCTACGCGCCACCGCGGTAGCCGTGGCGCTGGCCGCCACCGCCGCGACGGCGTCGGTTTTCGCCACCGCCCAGGCGGATGACAAGGCGTCGGGATCCGGCGCCTCCATCGTTGACCGACGGGATCCCGCACCGGTCAAGGCGAGCGAGCACGACCTGGAAGGCCCCTTCAGCAAGGAGCAGGACGCCCAGCGTCAGGCCGCGCTGGAGCAGGTGCTGGCCGGGGACAAGAAGGTCTCGACCCGCGGCGGCTCCAAGGTCGTCAAGCTCGGCAGCAACAAGTACGTCGAGCTCGGCCGGGAGAAGACCGACAAGATCTTCACCATCCTCGTGGAGTTCGGCGACCAGGTCGACGACACCACGATGTTCGACCCGGACGGCGAGGGCCCCAAGCCGCCGGTCAAGAAGTACGGCGGCACGCCCGGCCCCCAGCACAACGAGATAGCCGAGCCGGACCCGGCGAAGGACAACAGCACCGCCTGGCAGGCCGACTACAACCAGGCGCACTTCCAGGACCTCTACTTCGGTGAGGGCAAGGGCAAGGAATCGCTGAAGACGTACTACGAGAAGACGTCCTCCGGGCGCTACTCGGTCGACGGCGAGATCTCGGACTGGGTCAAGGTCCCGTACAACGAGGCCCGTTACGGCTCCAACTACTGCGGTTCCAGCAACTGCGCCAACGTGTGGGACACGGTCCGCGACGGCGTCAACGCCTGGGTCGCCGACCAGAAGGCCAAGGGCCGCACGCTGGAGCAGATCAAGGCGGACCTCGCCGGCTACGACCAGTGGGACCGCTACGACTTCGACGGCGACGGCAACTTCAACGAGGCCGACGGCTACATCGACCACTTCCAGCTGGTCCACGCCGGTGAGGACGAGTCCGCGGGCGGCGGCGCACAGGGCACCGACGCGCTCTGGGCACACCGCTGGTACGCGTACGGCACCAACGCCGGCGCGACCGGCCCGGCCGGCAACAAGGCCGGTGGCGCCCAGATCGGCGACACGGGCATCTGGGTCGGCGACTACACCGCGCAGCCCGAGAACGGCGGCCTGGGCGTCTTCGCCCACGAGTACGCCCACGACCTCGGTCTGCCGGACCTGTACGACACCTCCGGCGGCGGCGAGAACTCGGTCGGCTTCTGGTCCCTGATGTCGGCGGGCTCCTGGCTCGGCACCGGCACGGGCGAGATCGGCAACCTGCCGGGCGACATGACCGCCTGGGACAAGCTGCAGCTGGGCTGGCTGGACTACGCCACGGCCAAGGCCGCGACGGACTCCGTCCACAAGCTGGGCGTCTCGGAGTACAACACCAAGAACAAGCAGGCGCTCGTCGTCGAGCTGCCCGACAAGGCCGTCACCACGACTGTCACGAAGCCCGCCGAGGGCTCGAAGCAGTGGTGGAGCGACATGGGTGACGACCTGTCGAACACCCTGACCCGCTCGGTCGACCTGACCGGCAAGACGTCCGCCTCGCTGGACCTGTCCGGCTGGTACGACATCGAGGCCGACTACGACTACCTCTACACCGAGGTGTCCGAGAACGGCGGCTCCAGCTGGACCGCGCTCGACGGCAAGGCCGACGGCCAGGCCATCCCGCGCGACGCCAGTGACAAGCCGGCCCTGACCGACGTGTCGGGCACGTACAAGAAGCTCTCGTACTCGCTCGACGCGTACGCGGGCAAGAAGTTCGACCTCCGCTTCCGCTACCAGACGGACGGCGGCGCGGGCGGCAAGGGCTTCACGGCGGACGCCATCACGGTCAACGCCGACGGTGCCGCGCTCTTCACGGACAACGCGGAGGGCGACGACAACGGCTGGACGGCCAAGGGCTTCTCGCGGATCGGTGAGTCGTTCACCAACGACTACCCGCAGTACTACATCGCCGAGAACCGCCAGTACGTGTCGTACGACGAGACCCTCGAGGTCGGGCCGTACAACTTCGGCTTCTCCACCACCCGCCCCGACTGGGTCGAGCACTACTCGTACCAGAACGGTCTGATGGTGTGGCTCTGGGACACCGCCCAGAAGGACAACAACACCTCGCAGCACCACGGACAGGGCCTGATCCTGCCGGTGGACTCGCACGCCAAGCCGCTGAAGTGGACGAACGGCTCGCTCCTGCGCAACAAGATCCAGCCCTTCGACGCGCCGTTCAGCTGGTACCCGAACAAGGGCTTCACGCTGCACAACGCGGACGTGGCGCTCAAGATCAAGCCTTCGCTGGGCGTCCCGGTCTTCGACGACCGCAAGGGCACCTACTGGTACGCGGAGAACCCGACGGGAAGTGTCAAGGTTTCTGACACCAACACCCGGATCTCGATCATCAGCGAGCCGCTCAGCGGCTCCACGATGACCGTGAAGGTCGGACGCTCGACCAAGTAGTCAGCAACACCGCAGGTCAGAACATGATCGGCCGTCGCCCTCTAGCGGGCGGCGGCCGATCGTGTTTAGGTGCGTCTTGTTCGATCCTTATTGACGCGATGTCTCACGGGGGAGCTCGAAGCATGGCAGGCGGAGGTTTCTGCAGGTTGCCCAACGGCACGGTGGTGGTGGCGGTCGCCCTCAACCGGCCGGCGGACGGAACGGGGCCCGGCGGCCCGGTACGCGTACTGGTGCACGCGGCCACCCGGGCGCGGGCCCTGACCAGGCTGCGCAACCTGGGGCTGCGCGCGGTCTACCTCCGCGGCAACTCCCAGCCGCCGACCGAGGACGAGGTCACAGCGGTGCTGCACCATCCGGACGGGCTGCTCTGGCGGACCGCGCCGCAGACCGGCCAGGAGCTATGGCACCCGATCCGGGCCCTGCTGGGACCGACCGGATACGCGGGACCGGTCCGCCCGGCCGCCTGAGGGCCCGGGAGCGGTCAGACGACCGGCTTGCCGGACAGTTCCACGCCCGCGGTGCGGAGCTCCTCCAGGGCCCGCTCAGTGGTCCCCTCGGCGACGCCGGCCGTCAGGTCCAGCAGCACGTGCGTGGTGAAGCCCTCGCGGGCGGCGTCCAGCGCCGTGGCACGCACACAGTGGTCCGTGGCGATGCCGACGACGTCGACAGCGGTGACGGAGCGGTCCCGCAGCCACTGGGCGAGCCCGACGCCGTTCTCGTCGACGCCCTCGAACCCGCTGTACGCCGCGGCGTACGCCCCCTTGTCGAAGACCGTGTCGATCGCGCCGGAGGCGACGGCGGGAGCGAAGTTCGGGTGGAAGCCCACGCCCTCCGTACCTGCGACGCAGTGCACCGGCCAGGAGTGCTCGAAGTCGGGCTGCGCGGAGAAGTGGTCGCCCGGGTCGATGTGGTGGTCGCGGGTGGCCACCACGTGCTGGTACCCCGGCTGGGCGGCACCGATGAGGTCGGTGATGGCGGCGGCGACATCGGCGCCGCCCGCCACCGCGAGGCTGCCGCCCTCGCAGAAGTCGTTCTGAACGTCAACGACGATCAAGGCGCGATGCATGACGGGTGTCCTTCGGTGGGGGTTCGGCGGGGATCCGGCGGGGATGCGGCGGGCGAAACGGGACAGTGGGGACGCCAACGAGCCTAGAGACTGGACGGAGCGTGCGGGAGGGGTCGCACCCGGCGGGTATGGGCCCCCTACCCCGCCCGACCGGAACGAAGCCGCGACCGGGCCCCCGCCCGCCCCGCCTCACACGTACTCCGTGGTGATCACCGGCTCCCCCCGCGACAGCTGGATCGCCGACATCGGCAGCCCCTTGCGCGCCGCGACGTGCCGCTCACGAGCAGCCTCCAGCGGCTCGCGGGCGACCACCTCGCCCGCCCTGACCAGCTCGACCAGCAGCTGCCGGTCCGCGAGCTCCTCCGGGACGGGCCCCGTGCCGATCACCTCGGCCTCGGCCACCCCGTACCCGTCCAGCCGGCGCGCCGCCCACTTGCGGCCGCCCCTCGACGACTTCGCGCCCAGCGACTTCTTCACGACGGGCAGCAGCGGATCGGCCGGATCGGCGGAGCCCGCACGGGCCACCAGCTTGTAGACCATCGAGCACGTCGGGTGCCCGCTCCCGGTGACCAGCTGCGTGCCGACCCCGTACGCGTCGACGGGCGCGGCGGCCAGCGAGGCGATCGCGTACTCGTCGAGGTCCGACGTCACCACGATCTTCGTCTCGGTGGCGCCCAGCTCGTCCAGCTGCTGCCGCACGCGGTGGGCGACCAGCAAAAGGTCCCCCGAGTCGATCCGTACGGCTCCGAGCTCCGGCCCCGCGACCTCCACCGCCGTACGGACCGCCTCGGTCACGTCGTACGTGTCCACCAGCAGTGACGTCCCGCGGCCGAGTGAGTCGACCTGCGCCCGGAACGCGTCCCGCTCGCTGTCGTGCAGCAGCGTGAAGGCGTGCGCGCTCGTCCCGACGGTCGGGATGTTGTACCGGAAGCCGGCCGCCAGGTCCGAGGTGGTGTGGAAGCCGCCGATGTACGCGGCACGGGCCGCGGCCACCGCGGACAGCTCATGGGTGCGTCGCGCGCCCATCTCGATCAGCCGGCGGCCACCGGCCGCGGCCGACATCCGGGAGGCGGCCGCGGCGATCGCCGAGTCGTGGTTGAGGATCGAGAGGATCACGGTCTCCAGCAGCACGCATTCGGCGAAGGAGCCCTCGACCCGCAGGAGCGGCGAGCCCGGGAAGTACACCTCGCCCTCCGGGTAGCCCCAGATGTCACCGCTGAACCGGTAGTCGGCCAGCCAGTCGATCGTGGAGGCGTCGACGATGTGCTGGTCGCGCAGGAAGCCGAGCATCTCGTCGTCGAAGTGGAAGTTCTCCACGGCGTCCAGCACCCGCCCGGTGCCCGCGACGACGCCGTAGCGCCGCCCCTCGGGCAGCCGCCGGGTGAAGGCCTCGAAGACGGAGCGCCGGTCCGCGGTGCCCGCCTTCAGTGCGGCCTGCACCATCGTGAGCTCGTACTGGTCGGTGAAGAGTGCGGTCGACGGCACACCGACCCGTCGCCCAAGGTCCGCTGAGTTCATGGCAGGGATGCTACCCCCTATTCGTCAAAGTGACGAGATCTAGGGGTGCCAGGGCGGCGGAGGGGCTCCGTTTGTGCGCCGGGCCCCTCCTGGTGGCAGCATGGGGTAGGTGAGCGTTGCTGCCCCCGTAGAGATCGAACGTCCCGAATCGGCCGAGGAGACCTTCGCCGTCCCCGAGCCCGATGTCCCCTGGGTGACGCTGGTGCACAACGACCCGGTCAACCTCATGAGCTATGTGACGTATGTCTTCCAGGCCTACTTCGGCTACTCCAAGGACAAGGCGCACAAGTTGATGCTGGACGTCCATCAGAAGGGCCGCGCGGTCGTCTCCAGCGGCAGCCGCGAGGAGATGGAGCGCGACGTCCAGGCCATGCACGGCTACGGGCTCTGGGCCACGCTGACCCAGGACCGCAACTGACCTGACCGCTGTCCCTCCGCCCGACCCATCCATCGGAGAACCCATGGCCGGCCACTTCGAGGCCACCCCCGGCGGCGGCGCGTCCGTCGCTCTCGACGAGGTCGAGATCGCGATCCTGCGCTCCCTCGCCGTCCAGCTCCTGGAACTGGTCGGCCCCGGCGACGAACCCGCCGACGGCGAGGACCCGCTCGCCTCCCTCTTCGCCGAGGGCCCGAGCGAACCGCCCACCGACCCGGCGCTCGCCAGGCTCTTCCCCGAGGCGTACGGGGACGAGGACAAGGAACTGCGCGAGGCGTCCGCGGAGTTCCGCCGCTTCACCGAGAACGACCTGCGCACCCGCAAGCGCGAGGACGCCCTCCTCGTCGTACGGACGCTCGACGCGCTCACGCCGACCGGTGACGGCGGCGCGGTGCTCACCCTCACCGCCGACGAGTGCCGCAGCTGGCTGGGCTCCCTCAACGACCTCAGGCTGACCATCGGCACCCGCCTCGAGGTGTCCGACGAGGACGAGGGGCAGGACGGCTCGCTCTACCGGCTTCCCGACAGTGATCCGCGCAAGCCGATGGTGATGGCCTATCTCTGGCTGGGCGCCCTCCAGGAAACGCTCATCGAAACGCTGATGCCCCACTGAGGCGTTCCGTTCCGGTGCCGTGTTCGGACGGCCGTCTTCCGGCCGTGCTCCGTTCGCTCAACGGATGCTCAAATCCGAATAACGATCCCGTCACCTGAATAGCCTTCTTTGCAGCGGCTGGAAACCCTTGTCCGCTTTTTCCTGTGGCGTGCGCCACATAATGTCCGATGGCTCGCCCGGGCGCCCGTGATAAATCTTCACGACCGCCCGGGGACGCCACCCCTGTCCCCGGGGGCGCTACAAGCCGGCCGAACGCCGGCGGCACTCCATCCATATCCGGGGGGATCAGGACCTGATCCGACGCCTACGAGGGCGCGGATCGGCGTGGAGAAAGGCGCACCACCATGACATCGGCGCAGGTCGACGACAAGGGACAGCCCGGCCGCCAGGCCGTGGACACGGGCACGACGGGTGAGGGCTACCAGCGTGGCCTGGGAGCCCGGCAGATCCAGATGATCGCCATTGGCGGCGCCATCGGCACGGGGCTCTTCCTCGGCGCCGGCAAGGCCATCGACCGGGCAGGGCCCAGTCTGATCCTGGCGTACGCCATCGCGGGTCTGGTCATCTTCTTCATCATGCGTGCCCTGGGCGAACTCCTCATGTACCGCCCGGTATCCGGCTCCTTCTCGGAGTACGCACGTGAATTCCTCGGCCCGTTCTTCGGATTCGTGACCGGCTGGACGTACTGGCTCTTCTGGGTCGTCACCGGAATCACCGAAGTCACCGCAGCGGCCACCTATATGACGTACTGGTGGGATATCCCGCAATGGCTGTCCGCGCTGGTGTTCACCATCATCCTGTACGGCGCGAACCTGATCTCGGTGAAGCTCTTCGGTGAGCTCGAGTTCTGGTTCTCGATGGTCAAGGTCACCGCGATCGTCGGCATGATCCTCATCTGTGCCGGAGTCCTCACGCTCGGCTTCTCCGACGCCGGTGACACCGCGACCGTGGCCAACCTGTGGAACGACGGCGGCTTCTTCCCCGAAGGCATCGGCGGCACGCTGATGACCCTCCAGATCGTGATGTTCGCCTTCCTCGCGGTCGAGCTGGTCGGTGTCACCGCCGGCGAGTCCAAGGACCCCAAGACCGTTCTCCCCAAGGCCATCAACACCGTGCCGTGGCGCATCGCCGTCTTCTACGTCGGCGCGCTGATCATGATCCTGTCCGTGGTGCCGTGGAGCACGTTCAAGCCGGGCGTCTCGCCGTTCGTCGCCGCGTTCGAGCAGATGGGCCTCGGCGTCGGCGCCGCGATCGTCAACTTCGTCGTCCTCACCGCCGCGCTCTCCTCGTGCAACTCCGGCATGTACTCCACCGGACGCATGCTGCGGGACCTCGCGCTCAACGGGCAGGGGCCGAAGTCCTTCACCAAGCTGACGAAGAACGGCCTCCCGCTCGTCGGAACCACCTTCTCGGCCGGGCTGATGCTCGTCGGCGTGTGGATCAACTACCAGTGGCCGGGCGAGGCGTTCAACTACGTCGTCTCCTTCGCGACCATCTCCGGCATGTGGGCCTGGATCATGATCCTCGTCTGCCAGCTCCGCTACCGCGCCAAGGCCGACCGCGGCGAGCTGCCGCAGTCCACCTTCAAGGCTCCCGGCGCTCCGTTCAGCAGCTGGTTCGCCCTCGGGTTCATCGGCCTGGTGATCGTGATGATGGCCGTCGACAAGGACGCCCGCATCTCGCTGTACTGCGCGCCGCTGTGGGGCCTCATCCTGGGCGTCTCGTATCTGGTGCTCAAGTCCCGCAACCCCGAGAACACCTCCTTCGCCAAGCGCTGACCTGCGCGAAGGCGCCCCCAGGACATCGGCTGCCCCAACAGCCCGTCCAGCATCCGGGCCCCTGTGTACCGCTCCTCGGTACGCGGGGGCCCGTCTGCTTATCCTGGCGCCATGCTGACCCTTACCCAGGCGCTCTACGACCAGATCGTCGCGCACTCCCGCGCCGACCACCCCGACGAGGCGTGCGGCGTGGTCGCGGGACCGGCCGGAACGGGCCGCGCGGAACGCTTCATCCCCATGCTCAACGCCGCACGCTCGCCCACGTTCTACGAGTTCGACTCGACGGACCTGCTCAAGCTCTACCGCGAGATGGACGACCGGGACGAGGAACCCGTGATCATCTACCACTCGCACACGGCGACCGAGGCCTACCCCTCCCGTACCGACGTGACGTACGCCAACGAGCCGGGCGCCCACTACGTCCTGGTCTCCACCGCCGACACCGACGAGTCGGGCCCCTTCCAGTTCCGCTCGTACCGCATCGTGGACGGCGAGATCACGGAGGAGGACGTCGAGGTAGTCGAGGCGTACGCCCCGGCCTCCTGAGCTCCCCCGGGGGCGGTGCCATGAGCACCGCCCCAGCCCGTTGTCCACATGGCGAACGCTCACCATCCACGATGTGGGATCACACTCCGGATTCCCGGTCGGGAATCGATACGATGACCGCATGGTTCCCCATGACGTGAGCGACAAGACGCCGGGCATGCTGCTCGTCGCGCGGCTGCACGTCGACCTGTGCAGGCTGTCCAGCGCGATCTGTCCCGCTGCAGCATGCCCGTGAGCCGCCCGAAGGCCTGAGCCGCGGCCCCGAGCGCCACCACAGACGCACCACCCCCAGCGCGGGGGCACAAACGCGCGCCCCACGCCACTCCCCGCTTTCGACAGGAGCCCACGCCATGGCCATCGAGGTCCGCATCCCGACCATCCTCCGCACCTACACCGACGGCGCCAAGGCGGTCGAAGGAAGCGGGGAGACCCTCGCCGACCTCTTCGCCGACCTGGAGAGCCGCCACAACGGCATCCGCGAGCGCATCGTCGACGGCGGCCAGCTCCGCCGCTTCGTGAACGTCTACCTCAACGACGAGGACGTCCGCTTCCTCGACGGCATCTCCACCAAGCTCGCCGACGGCGACAACGTCACCATCCTCCCGGCCGTCGCCGGCGGCATGCGCTGATGAGGTACGACTCCCCGCTGGCGGCCGTGGGCAACACGCCCCTGGTCCGCCTGCCGCGGCTGTCCCCGTCCGAGGACGTCCGCATCTGGGCCAAGCTGGAGGACCGGAACCCGACCGGCTCGATCAAGGACCGCCCCGCGCTCCACATGGTCGAGCAGGCGGAGAAGGACGGCCGTCTGACGCCCGGCTGCACCATCCTGGAGCCGACCAGCGGCAACACCGGCATCTCGCTCGCGATGGCGGCCAAGCTCAAGGGCTACCGCATCGTCTGCGTCATGCCGGAGAACACCTCGCAGGAGCGGCGCGACCTGCTCGCCATGTGGGGCGCCGAGATCATCTCCTCCCCGGCGGCGGGCGGCTCCAACACGGCCGTCCGCGTCGCCAAGGAGCTCTCGGCCGAACACCCCGACTGGGTGATGCTCTACCAGTACGGCAACCCGGACAACGCGGGCGCCCACTACGCCACCACCGGCCCGGAGATCCTCACCGACCTCCCGTCCATCACGCACTTCGTGGCAGGCCTCGGCACCACCGGCACGCTCATGGGAGTCGGCCGCTACCTGCGGGAACACAAGCCGGACGTCAAGATCGTCGCCGCCGAGCCGCGCTACGACGACCTCGTGTACGGCCTGCGCAACCTCGACGAGGGCTTCGTCCCCGAGCTCTACGACGCGTCCGTCCTCACCACCCGCTTCTCCGTCGGCTCCGCCGACGCGGTCACCCGCACCCGCGAACTCCTCCAGCAGGAGGGCATCTTCGCGGGCGTCTCCACCGGCGCCGCGCTCCACGCCGCGATCGGCGTCGGCAACAAGGCCGTCAAGGCGGGGGAGCAGGCCGACATCGCGTTCGTCGTCGCGGACGGCGGCTGGAAGTACCTGTCGACGGGCGTCTACACGGCCCCCACGACGGAGGCCGCCATCGAGACCCTGCACGGCCAGCTCTGGGCGTAGCCGCCCGGCCGGACCCCGAGCGCCGGAAACGGGCTGGAATCCCCAGCCCGTTTCCGGCGCTCAGGCTCTTCGGGGCCAAATCCCGCGCACGCCTCACCCCAGCCCGCGCACCCGGCCCCACACCTTCGGGTCCACCTCGCCCGCCTTCCGGCGGAACCCCGACACCGCCACATCACGCAGCTCGTCCGTCTCCAGGAAACTCTGCCGCCCCCGCGCATCGCCCACCGCCCCCGGCGGCAACGCGATCACGCCCGGCCGCTCCTCGTGATGCTTACTGGTGATCTTGGCGACGACCGCCGTGCCACCCCGTACCGACAGCACCAGACACGGCCGGTCCTTCGACCCGGGCCCGTCCTCGTACGGCACCTCCGCCCACCAGATCTCCCCGGGCCGCGGCACCGCACCCGGCCGGGGCCGCCGCTCCCGCTCCCGCCCCGGCGGGCGGGTCCGCCCACCCGGACGCCGCGGTCCGCGGCCACCCCGCCCCCGCGCATCGGTGACCGTCACGACCAGAGCGAGCAGGACAACGGCGGCCAGCGCCACCCACCACCACGTGTTCATATCCCGACCGTACCGGCGCCCGCGGACTCGCGGGCTTCCATCGAACCGGTGACAGCACAGGTGAGTTCCCCCACAACGGCAGGCTGCGGAGGAGCGACCAGCGGTTTCGCGCCTTACGCTCGACGGACCGCACGAACCCTCCCCGTTCCCACGTCACGGAGGTTCACGCTCCATGAAGCTCACCGTCGTCGGCTGCTCCGGCTCGTTCCCGTCCGCGGGTTCGGCATGCTCGAGCTACCTCGTAGAGGCCGACGGCTTTCGGCTGCTCCTCGACATGGGCAACGGCGCCCTGGGCGAGCTGCAGCGCCATGTCGGTCTCTACGACCTCGACGCCATCTTCCTCAGCCACCTCCATGCCGATCACTGCATCGACATGTGCGCGTACTTCGTCGTCCGCTACTACCCGAACGACGGGGGACGGCCCGCCTCCATCCCCGTGTACGGCCCCGAGGGCACCGAGCAGCGCCTGACCACCGCGCACGCCGACACGCCGTCCGACCACGCGATGGGCGAAGTCTTCGACTTCCACACGCTCAAGTCCGGATCGTTCGAGATCGGCCCCTTCTCCGTCCGCACGGAGAAGCTCTGCCACCCCGTCGACACCTTCGGCATCCGCGTCGAACACAACGGCCGCGCGCTCGCGTACTCCGGGGACACAGGCACCTGCGACGCCCTGGCCGAACTTGCCGAGGGCGCGGACCTGTTCCTCTGCGAGGCATCGTTCATCCACGGCAAGGAAGACATCCCGGACCTCCACCTCAACGGGCGCGAAGCCGGCGAATACGCCGCGGGAGCCGGAGTGGGACGGCTCGTCCTCACCCACATCCCGCCGTGGACCGACGCGGAACGCAACCTCGCCGATGCCCGCGAGGTGTACGACGGCCCGGTCGAGCTGGCCGTTCCGGGGGCGGTGTACGAGATCTAGGGCCCCGCGCCTCTCGTTCGCCCGGGGGTACGACGACGCCCCCGTCCTTCCTGCGGGAGGGACGGGGGCGTCGTCGTTGTCGTACGGGCGGGGCCTACTTGGCCTCGGCCTTCTGGAGCTCGGCGAGCTCCTCGTCGGACTCGCGGCCCGGCGTCGGAAGGTTGAACTTGGTGATCGCGAAGCGGAAGACCACGTAGTAGATCACTGCGAAGCAGAGGCCGACCAGCACCAGCATCCACGGCTTCGACGCGATGCCCAGGTTCAGCAGGAAGTCGACCAGACCGGCCGAGAAGCCGAAGCCGTCCTTCATGCCGAGTGCCCAGGTCAGGGCCATCGAGACACCGGTCAGCACCGCGTGGATCGCGTAGAGCACCGGGGCGATGAACATGAACGTGAACTCGATCGGCTCGGTGACACCCGTGACGAACGAGGTCAGCGCGAGCGAGAACATCATGCCGCCGACGACCTTGCGGCGCTCCGGACGGGCACAGTGGACGATCGCCAGGCACGCCGCCGGGAGGGCGAACATCATGATCGGGAAGAAGCCGGTCATGAACTGTCCGGCGTTCGGGTCACCGGCGAGGAAGCGCGAGATGTCGCCGTGGGCGCCGTTGTACTCGCCTGCCTGGAACCAGGGGAAGGAGTTGAGCAGGTGGTGCATGCCGACCGGAATCAGCGCACGGTTGGCGACACCGAAGATGCCCGCGCCGACCGCGCCGGAACCGACCAGCCACTCACCGAAGTTGTGCAGACCCGCACCGAGCACGGGCCAGATGAGCCCGAAGACGATACCGATGACCAGACCCGCGAAGGCGGAGAGGATCGGGACCAGCCGGCGGCCGCTGAAGAAGCCCGCCCAGTCCGGCAGCTTCGTCCGGTAGAACTTCTGGTACAGCAGGGCCACGACTATGCCCATCACGACACCGCCGAGCACGCCGGCGTTGACCGGTGCGTCGCTCATGACGATCTTGCCGTCCGCGACGCTCGCGACCTGCGGCAGGTTGCTGTCCGTGAAGGTGGCGAGCACCTTCTGGAAGACCAGGTAGCCGGTGACGGCGGCGAGGGCCGTCGAGCCGTCGGACTTCTTGGCGAAGCCGATGGCGATTCCGACTGCGAACAGCAGGGCCATGTTGTCGAGAATGGCGCCACCACCGGCGGCCATGTAGCCGGCCAGCTTGGTGACGACGGTCGGGAACGACTCGCGGCCGAGCATGTCGGCATTGCCGAGCCGGACCAGCAGCGCGGCCGCGGGCAGAACAGCGACGGGCAGCATGAGGCTGCGGCCGATGCGCTGCATGACAGCCATCACGCCGGCGCCCCGCTTCTTCGCGGGGGCCACCGGAGCGGTGTCCGTACTCATCAACTTCCTCCATGGGGCACGGTGCCGCCCAGGTCAGAGATGAGAGGAGGCGGCGACTCGAGAAACGCGGCGGAAAAAACGGCCGCGTGGTCTGGACCACTGAGTGGTGTAGACCAGTTTTAGCACGGTGAGGGTTAGATAAGGAACCTTCAATTTGCGCAGTAGTTCGACCACCACCCTGGGTGACACGAAAAGGCCCCCGGACCACCAGGTCCGAGGGCCTTGCCGAGCCGGGTCCGGAGCCCGGCGGGGACTACTTCGTGAGGTCCTTCTCGATCTCTTCCTCCACCTCGTCGGGCTCCCGCCCGGGCGTCTGGAGGTTGAACTTCGTGATCGCGAACCGGAAGATCGCGTAGTAGACGACCGCGAAGGCCAGCCCGATCGGAATGATCAGCCATGGTTTGGTCGCCAGGCTCCAGTTGATGACGTAGTCGATCAATCCTGCCGAGAAGCTGAAGCCGTCCTTCGTCCCCAGCGCCCAGGTCACCGACATCGAGACGCCGGTGAGGAACGCGTGGATCACGTACAGCAGGGGTGCGACGAAGAGGAACGAGTACTCGATCGGTTCGGTGATGCCGGTGACGAACGACGTCAGGCCCACCGAGACCATCAGCCCGCCGACCGCCTTGCGCCGGTGCGGCTTCGCGCAATGGGTGATCGCCAGTGCCGCCGCCGGAAGCGCGAACATCATGATCGGGAAGAAGCCCGTGGTGAACTGCCCGGCCGTCGGGTCGCCCGCCAGGAACCGGTTGATGTCACCGTGCACGACCGTGCCGTCGGGCTTGGTGTAGTCGCCGAACTGGAACCAGACGAACGTGTTCAGGAACTGGTGGAGACCGAAGACGAGCAGGGCGCGGTTGGCGATGCCGAAGATGCCGGAACCCAGCCAGTCCAGGTCCACCAGCCACTCGGAGAAGCTGGTCAGGCCGTCACCGACCGGCTGCCACAGCCAGGCGCACAGGCTCGCGAAGAGCAGGCCGACGAACGCCATGATGATCGGGACGAGCCGGCGGCCGTTGAAGAAGCCCAGCCAGTCGACCAGCTTGACCCGGTGGTACCGCTGCCAGAACCAGGCCGACAGCAGACCCAGCACGATGCCGCCGAACACGCCGGGGTTCTGGTAGGCGGCCGCGGTCACGGTGGTGTCGTCGGCGACGCAGACGCCGCCCCATGTGCCTGCTCCCGCGAAGTCCGAACCCTCCGCGCAGTCGACCGGAAACGCGTGCAGGACCGCGTAGTAGACGAGGAAGCCCGTAACGGCAGCGAGCGCGGTCGAACCGTCCGCCTTCTTCGCCATGCCGATCGCGACACCGACGCAGAAGAGCAGTGGCAGGCCGAGCCCGGAGTCGAGCAGGGCGCCGCCCGCCGCCGCGAAGACCTTGGCGATGTTCGTCCAGCCGAGGCCGTCGTCGCCGAAGACGTCAGGCTGGCCGAGCCGGTTGAGGATGCCCGCCGCGGGAAGAACGGCGATCGGCAGCTGGAGGCTGCGACCCATCTTCTGCAGACCCTGGAAGGCGCTGTTCCACCACTTCTTCTGCGGCACTGCCGCGCCTGCTGCGCTGCTGGAGCTCATCGGCATCCTCCTGGAACACGCCAGGTTTGGCGGTCGTTGCAAACTGGTGTAGACCAGTTGCGATACGGTGCGGAGCCCGCCCGTAAGGCAGGGCGCCGGTGATCGTCATCATTGGGGACAGCGCGGTTACCCGCCCGTGAAGTTGGGCCAACCGTGCGTTACCGTGACGAAACGGACCCACGGTGGGCCGCCCCCACACGCACAGACCAGGGAGAAGGACATGGCCAGCAAGGCTGAGAAGATCGTCGCCGGCCTCGGCGGTATCGAGAACATCGACGAGATCGAAGGCTGCATCACCCGCCTCCGCACCGAAGTCCACGACCCCAGCAAGGTCGACGAAGCCGCACTGAAGGCCGCCGGCGCCCACGGCGTCGTCAAGATGGGCACCGCGATCCAGGTCGTCATCGGCACCGACGCCGACCCCATCGCCGCCGACATCGAAGACATGATGTGACCGGCTGACCCCCTGGCCGGCCCCGGCCGGCCCACCCAGGTCCGCGCCGCACCCCGCAGGCCCCGTTGCCCCGGCCCTCACCGGCCCCGGAACGGGGCCTGCGGTGCACCCGAACGGAGTCACGCCCGGCAGCCGATAGGCTCGGCGCCATGTCTCGCATCGACGGCCGCACCCCCGAACAGCTCCGCCCCGTCACCATCGAACGCGGATGGAGCAAGCACGCCGAAGGCTCCGTACTCATCTCCTTCGGCGACACCAAAGTCTTCTGCACCGCCTCCGTCACCGAAGGTGTCCCGCGCTGGCGCAAGGGCAGCGGCGAAGGCTGGGTCACCGCCGAGTACTCCATGCTGCCCCGCTCCACCAACACCCGAGGCGACCGCGAATCCGTACGCGGCAAGATCGGCGGCCGCACCCACGAGATCAGCCGCCTCATCGGCCGCTCCCTGCGCGCGGTGATCGACTACAAGGCCCTCGGCGAGAACACGATCGTCCTGGACTGCGACGTCCTCCAGGCCGACGGAGGCACCCGCACCGCCGCCATCACCGGTGCCTACGTCGCCCTCGCCGACGCCATCACCTGGGCCCAGGGCAAGAAGATCATCAAGCACGGCCGCAAGCCGCTCACCGGCACCGTCGCCGCGATCAGCGTCGGCATCGTCGACGGCACCCCCCTCCTCGACCTCTGCTACGAGGAGGACGTCCGCGCCGAGACCGACATGAACGTCGTCTGCACCGGCGACGGCCGCTTCGTCGAGGTCCAGGGCACCGCCGAGGCCGAGCCCTTCGACCGCGCCGAACTCAACGCCCTCCTCGACCTCGCCACGGGCGGCTGCGCCGACCTGACGAAGATCCAGGAAGCGGCACTCGCGCGTACCCTCGGCGAGTAAAGAAGCAACCAAATACGCACCACACAGCGTCGTAACGGATACGGGCGCACGGGTCGAACCGTGCGTCCGTCCACGTATCAACCCCCGGGGAGGGACCGCTCCATGGCCTCGCGCCGCCACCACCGCACCGCACTCGCCGTCACGGCCACCCTGCTCACCCTCACCGCAGCCGTCGGCTGCGGAGCCGTCGACAAGGCTCTGGACTGCGTCCGCACCGCCGACGCCATCGCCACCAGCGTCAACAACCTCCAGCAGGCCATCTCCAACGCCTCCAACGACCCGACGCAGGCCTCCGAGGCCCTGGACGAGATCGACAAGGAGCTCAAGGACCTCGGCGACACCACGGACAACGCCGACCTCAGCAAGGCCGTCGACGACCTCCAGGCTGGCGTCACCAACGTCCGCGCCTCCATCGAGAAGGGCGACGCCACTCCCGACATCACCCCGGTCACCGATGCCGCCGGCGAGATCGGCAAGGTCTGCTCCCCGTGACCGTGCGGCGATAATCGACGCATGACGCGCCTGATCCTCGCCACCCGCAACGCCGGGAAAATCACCGAACTCCACGCGATCCTCGCCGACGCGGGTCTCACCCACGACCTCGTCGGCGCGGACGCGTACCCCGAGATCCCCGACGTCAAGGAAACCGGCGTCACCTTCGCCGAGAACGCCCTCCTCAAGGCCCACGCCCTGGCCCGCGCCACCGGCCACCCGGCCGTCGCCGACGACTCCGGCCTCTGCGTCGACGTACTCGGCGGCGCCCCCGGAATCTTCTCGGCCCGCTGGTCCGGCACCCACGGCGACGACCGCGCCAACCTGGACCTGCTCCTGGCCCAGCTCGGCGACATCGACGCCCCCCACCGCACCGCCTACTTCGCGTGCGCGGCGGCCCTCGCGCTCCCCGACGGCACGGAACGCGTGGTCGAAGGCCGCCTGACCGGCACCCTGCGCCACGCCCCCTCGGGCGCGAACGGCTTCGGCTACGACCCGATCCTCCAGCCCGACGGCGAGACCCGGACCTGCGCGGAGCTCTCACCCGCGGAGAAGAACGCGATCAGCCACCGGGGCAAGGCGTTCCGGGCGCTGGTGCCGGTGGTGCGGGAGCTGGTGGGGTGACATATGCCGAGTGGTCCGTCCTGACCAGGACGGACCACTCGGCATTCGTGCGGCCGGTGGGATTCGAACCCACACGGGATTTCTCCCACTGGGACCTAAACCCAGCTCGGCTGCCAGTTACGACACGGCCGCATGCCATCGACCATGCTAACGGGAGGGCGTCCCGCACGGTACGCGCATGCGAATCAGGTTCCCGTCCGACTCCTTGGGCGTCGGTTGCGACACCACGTGTCTGTCAGCGCATGACAGTTCGGGCACAGATAGCGCAGGTTTTCCGCCCGGTTGTCGAGCCAGTTGCCGTTGATGTGGTCGATCTGGAGCGTGATTGGTCTCCCCAGCCACTCGCCGGTGTTCCCGCACGATGTGCATCGGTACTGCACGCCGATCTCTTGGAGCGCCCGGTGAAGGCGTGTCCGGTTCATGCGCGTCGATCCCTGCGGCATGATCACAAGTGCTTTTGGGGCAATCTGCCTCTGTTCAGGCACATGCGCCGATCCCCACGAGCGGCGTTTGAAGTGACTTATGTCCAGGTGCATCTGAAGGATCTTGCGTCGAACCCGTCGGTGGTTGGAATCGGTCACTTCAAGACCGAGGGCGCGCATGACGTCGGGGAAGCTGACGGCTTCCCGCACTGCGATACGCAACGCCTCCTCCGAGATGGAGAGGCGCGCATTGCGGAAGTGGGAGGTGTTGATGCCCCTGGTGCGGAGCATCGCGGCTACTGCAGCGCGCGACCGGCCGTCATCAGGGGCACCCAGAGCACGCGTCACCCCGCGGACGGACTCGCTGGAGTTGGCAGCAGCCTGTAGTTCCTCGTTGCTGAACAGGAGGCCCAACTGCGGGCGATTCATCCCAGGGAAGTGACTGATGTCGATCCCCGCAGCTGCGATGCGGCGGGCTATGTGAGACAACGTGCCGGTCGCCGGGGTCGCACCCAGTTTGAGCACGACCTCGCGGAGCGATGACGACGATGTCGCGGCGGCAGCATTGGCTGCATCCGGGTATTTGCGCCACGGACTGCGATGTTTGAAGTGGCTTGTGTCGAGTCCAAGTTCTGCGACCTTCTCCTTCAGGACGCGGTGCCTCCCGCCACTCTCGTTCAAGCCCAGACGGCGCAAGAGGTCCGTCCAGTTGCTTGCTGCCGCTACAGCCGGCACGAGCCTCGCTGGGTCGTACGCCTCGGACATCCTGCCTCCGTCCTCGGCCGCGTGTTCGCGGCCTCGTACGGAGCAACGAACCGTTAATCGGATGGTCACGTCCGGAATGCGATGAGATGCGGAAGGGCCCGTACCGCTTCGTGCGGTACGGGCCCTTCCGAAAGGAACGTGCGTCAGAACTTCGGGTCCGGGCTCTGCGCGTGGACCAGTTCCGCCGCTTCCTCCGCCGTTTCCACCGAGGGCGGGGAGCCGGCCAGGGGCTGGTTGGCGGTTTCCTTCATGCAGGCCACCGCGATCACGCCCACCAGCGCCGCCGCCATCGCGTAGTACGCGGGCATCAGGTTCGAGCCGGTCCAGCTGATCAGGGCCGTGATCACCAGCGGGGTCGTACCGCCGAAGAGCGAGGCCGAGATGTTGTAGCCGACCGACAGGGAGCCGTAGCGCACGTTGGTCGGGAACAGGGCCGGGAGCGCGGCGGACATCGTGCCCAGCATGCAGACCAGGGAGAGGCCCATCATCAGCATGCCGATGGTGATCGCCGGGATGCTGCCCTGGCGGATCAGGAGGAAGGACGGCAGGGACAGGAAGAGGAACCCGAGCATGCCGGCCATCAGGAGCGGTTTGCGGCCGAAGCGGTCGGAGAGCTTGCCGAACTGGCTGATGACCAGCATCAGGAAGATCATGACGGCGAGCAGGATGAGCAGGCCGTGGGTCTCGCTGTAGCCGAGTTCGTCGGAGAGGTACGTCGGCATGTACGACAGCAGCATGTAGTCGGTGATGTTGTACGCGCCGACCAGGGCGATGCAGAGGATCAGCGTCGGCCAGTACTGGCGGAAGATCTTGGCGAGGTCGCCCTTGGCGGTGGACTCGACGTGGTCGGCGGCCTCCGTGGCGTGGGCGGTGCCGCCCTCCAGCTTCTGGAACGCGGGGGTCTCGTCCAGGCGCAGTCGCAGGTAGAGGCCTACGAGGCCGAGGGGTCCGGCGACGAGGAACGGGATGCGCCAGCCCCAGGACTCCATCTGCCCGGTGTCCAGGAGGGCGTACAGGGCGGTGACCAGGCCCGCGGCGCCGACGTATCCGGCGAGCGTGCCGAATTCGAGGAAGCTGCCGAAGAAGCCGCGGCGCTTGTCGGGGGCGTACTCGGCGATGAAGGTGGAGGCGCCGCCGTACTCACCGCCGGTGGAGAAGCCCTGGAGCATCCGGAAGAGGATCAGCAGGGCGGGGGCCCAGAGTCCGATCGTGTCGTGGGAGGGGATCACGCCGATCGCGAAGGTGCCGATCGCCATGAGGATCATGGTGAGGGCGAGGACCTTCTTCCGGCCGATCTTGTCGCCCATGGGGCCGAAGAACATTCCCCCGAGCGGCCTGACGAGGAAGGCCACGGCGAAGGTCGCGAAGGAGGAGAGGAGCTGGGTCGTGTCGTTCCCGGAAGGGAAGAAGACGTGCCCGATGGTGACGGCGAGGTAGGAGTAGATACCGAAGTCGAACCACTCCATGGCGTTACCGAGCGATGCCGCCTTGACCGCGCGCTTGACCGCCTGGTCGTCGGTGACGGTGATGTCGGTCCGACGGAGCCGGGGGTTCTTGCGCTTCCTGATGGCACGGAAGAGCGCGGGGTGGCGTTTGACCGCGTCAGGGTCGGCCGCCTGGTGGGGGTCGGAGGCCGCCATGGCCGGTTCCTTTCCTCGAAGGGTGTTCCAGGAAAGGCTTCTGCGCGGTCATGGCGGTTGCAAACCGAATTCATGGCCGATTGCGACGTCGCTCACATGTTTTCGGCCAGGTGGCGGGGGTGGAACCCGGTCAGATCCCGAGATCCTTGATGATCTTCGCTACGTGGCCGGTCGCCTTGACGTTGTAGAGGGCGCGCTCCACCTTGCCCTCCTCGTCGACGACGATCGTCGACCTGATGACGCCCGTCACCACTTTGCCGTAGAGCTTCTTCTCGCCGTAGGCGCCGTACGCCTCCAGGGTCTCCTTGGAGGGGTCTGCGACGAGGGTGACCTCGAGGTTCTCCTTCTCGCGGAACTTGGCGAGCTTCTCCGGCTTGTCGGGGGACACGCCGATGACGTCGTATCCGGCACCGGTGAGGAGCTGCAGGTTGTCGGTGAAGTCGCAGGCCTGCTTGGTGCAGCCGGGGGTAAGCGCGGCGGGGTAGAAGTAGACGATGACCTTGCGGCCCTTGTGGTCCGCGAGCGAGACCTCGTTGCCGTCGGCGTCCGGAAGGGTGAAGGCGGGGGCGGTGTCGCCGGTCTGGAGTCGCTCGCTCATGTTTCTCCTCGAGTGGCACGCGGGGTGTGTGGGACCGAGCGTAATAGGGGGTGCCGCCGGGTGTAGGAGCGGTCGAGCTGACAGACTGTCGATGAAGGTTTACCGGACGACGACCACGGAGGCGGCGCAGTGTCGGATATGAGGACCCCTGCGCAGATCGAGGCGGACATCATCAGCAGGCGTGAGCAGCTTGCGGTGGTGCTGGACGAGATCGGGGTGCGCGTGCATCCGAAGACGATCATCGGTGATGCGAAGGCCAAGGTGGCGTCGACGGTCGACCGGACCGCCGGGCGTGCCTTCGTCGCGGTGAACCGGTCGGTGTCGGATGTGAAGGCGCAGTTCGTGTCGGAGGAGGGTTCCCCGCGGTTGGAGCGGGTGATTCCGGCGGCGCTGCTGGTGGTCGGCGCGGTGGCGTTGCTGACGGTTTCGGTGCGTGGCCGTAAGCGCTGAGGGCGGGTTCCGGGTGGCCCCGGGGGCGTGCGGAGCGGTTCGGGGCAGGTAGGTTTCGGGGCGTGAGCAACGACACCGACGACAAGCTGCCCATCCGGATGCTGCACGACCGTGTGCTGGTCCGGTCCGATTCGCCCGAGGGCGAGCGGCGTTCGGGCGGCGGCATCCTGATTCCTGCGACTGCGGCGGTCGGCCGGCGTCTGGCGTGGGCCGCGGTGGTCGCGGTGGGTCAGAACGTGCGGACGGTGGAGCCGGGGGACCGGGTGCTGTACGACCCCGAGGACCGTGCCGAGGTCGAGGTGCGGGGTGTGGCGTACGTGCTGATGCGGGAGCGGGATCTGCATGCGGTGGCGGCGGACCGGTTCGAGGGTTCCGAGGATTCGACCGGCTTGTATCTGTAGTCCGGCAGGTGGGTGTGGGGGCCTGGTGACCGTTGTCACCAGGCCTTTTGGCTGGGTTTTGCTAGGCTGGACCGATCCCGACGAGACGCGCCGTACCGGGTTTCCGTAAAGACGACGCACCCGTGTTGTTCGCGTTCTCGGAGGTGCCGTCGTGGCGTGGGTTCTGTTGATTGTTGCCGGTCTGCTGGAAGTGGGCTGGTCGATCGGGATGAAGTACACCGAGGGGTTCACACGGCTGTGGCCGAGTGTGTTCACGGGCCTCGGGATCGTGGCCAGCATGGTCCTGCTGTCGCATGCTGCGAAGACGCTGCCGATCGGTACGGCGTACGGCGTGTGGGTCGGGATCGGTGCGGCGGGTGCGGCGGTGCTGGGCATGGTGGTGCTGCACGAGCCGGTGACGGCCGCCCGTATCTTCTTCGTCTGTCTGCTGCTGGTGGCCGTGGTGGGTCTGAAGGCGACGTCCGGGCACTGAGTGTCAGCGGCGGGGCAGGCCGGGGCCGCGGGCTCCTTCGATGAAGCCGTCGTCCTCCGGGTTGCCGGGGACGGGGCGGTCGCCGTCGGGGGTGTCGGGTGTTCTGGCGGCGGAGGTGCGTGAGGGGGCGTCGGCCGGGGTGGCGGTCCTGGGGGCCTGTGGGGCCCGGGAGGTCTCCGTGCTGACGTCGGAGGGGGCGTCGGACTCGGGGGAGTCGGGGGAGTCGGTTTCGCTCCGGTCCTCACCGGGTTCGTCCGACTCCTCGTTCCCTTCCTCGTCCGGGTCGGCTTCTTCCGGGCCTTCCTCGGCTTCGAGCTCGAACTGCTGTACCTCGTCGTCCTCGAGGGCGACGGCGGTGTAGGCGGCCCAGGTCTGTGCGGGTGCGCCGCCGCCGTTGATGCGGGCGAGTCCGAGCGCTCCGTACAGGGGTTTCTGTACGCCGGTGACGGGGTCCTGGCCCATCACGGCGATGACGGTCGCGAGGTCGGGGGTGTAGCCGGCGAACCAGGCGGCCTTGTCCTCCTCGGCGGTGCCCGTCTTGCCCGCGGCGGGGCGGTTCGCCGCTCGGGCCGCGGTGCCGGTGCCGCCGTCGACGACGCTCCGCAGGACGGAGGTGGTGGTGTCGGCGGCTTCGCGGCTGACGGCCTGCCGGGTGTTCCTGGCGGGGAGTGCGAGGTCGGCGCCGTTCTTGCTGATCTTGGCGACGAGGGTGTGCTCGCGCTGCTTGCCGTGGTCGGCGAGGGTGGCGTAGGCCTCGGTCATGTCGAGGACGCTGGCGGTGGCGGGGCCCAGGGCGATGGAGGGGGAGGCGGTGAGGTCGGGGGTGTTCTGGGGGATGCCGAGGGAGACCGCGGTGTCCTTGACGGCGTCGGGGCCGACGTCCTGGGCCATCTGGGCGTAGACGGCGTTGACGGATTTGTCGGTGGCCTCGCGGACGGTGAGGGAGCCGTAGTCGACGTCGTCCTCGTTGGCGGGGGAGTAACCGGTGGAGCCGTGGGCGCTCTGGACGGTGCGTTTGTTGGTGCCGTCGTAGCGGGTGTTGGGGGTGATGCCCCGGCCGTCCTGGGTGGTGGATCCGTTGGCCACGGCGGCGGTGAGGACGAACGGCTTGAAGGTGGAGCCGACTTGGTAGTCGCGGCGGGTCGCGTTGTTGACGTACTGCTTGGTGTAGTCGATGCCGCCGTACATGGCGAGGACGTGGCCGGTGGCCGGGTCGATGGAGGCTCCGCCGACGCGGACGTTGCGGTCGGCCTTGCGGTCGTCGCTCGTCTTGGCCAGGACGTTGTCCTCGACGGCTTCGACGAGGGCGTCCTGCTTCTTCTTCTCGAGGGTGGTGGTGATGCGGTAGCCGCCGGTGGCGAGGGTGTTCTCGTCGAGGATCCTGTTGGCGGCGAGGTAGTCCTCGACGGCCTGGACGAGGTAGCCGCGCTGTCCGGAGAGTGCGGTGGCGGGCTTGGCCTTGCCGGGGACGGGGAAGGTCATGGCGGCGCGGTCGGAGGGGCTCAGCCAGTCCTCCTTGACCATGCCGTCGAGTACGTAGTTCCAGCGGGCGAGGGCCGCGGCCCGGTTCTCGGGGTGGGCGACGACGTCGTAGGCGCTGGGGGCGTTGAGCAGGGAGGCGAGGTAGGCGCCCTCGCCGGTGTCGAGGTCTTTGGCGTCCTTGCCGTAATAGGCGTGGGAGGCGGCCTGGATGCCGTAGGAGTTGCGGCCGAAGTAGCTGGTGTTGAGGTAGCCCTCGAAGATCTCGTCCTTGCTCTGTTCGCGTCCGAGCTTGATCGAGATGAAGAATTCCTTGGCTTTGCGTACGACGGTCTGTTCCTGGCCGAGGTAGTAGTTCTTGACGTACTGCTGGGTGATGGTGGAGCCGCCCTGGCGGCCCTTGCCGGTGAGGGTGTTCCAGCCGGCGCGGGTCATGGCTTTGACGTCGATGGGGGGTTCGGAGTAGAAGTCCCGGTCCTCGGCGGCGAGTACGGCGTGCTGGACGGTGCCGGGGATCTGGTCGAGCCGGACGTTCTCCCGGTTGATCTCGCCGTCCCGGGCGATGACGCTGCCGTCCTCGTAGAGGTAGACGTTCGACTGCGCGGTCGCGGCGGCGTTCGCGGCGGGGATGCCGACGAGTTTGTATCCGGCGATGAATCCGCCGATGAGCAGGAGCGCGATGAGGAGGGTGCTGCCGAGCACCATGCGCCAGGTGGGTACGGCACGGCGCCAACCGGTGCGCTTGGGCCGCTTGACGCGTTTTGTGCGCCCCTTGCCGCCTTGTGCGCTGTCCGTGGGCTGCGGGTTCCGGTTGGTCGCCGCGGTGGTGGGGTCCCGGGGCGGCCAGCCGGCGGGACCCTTTCGACCTGGCTCTCCGTGGTCTCCGCCGGGCTGCGGTGGCTCGTGGCTCATGGCTGTGGAGGCTCCTCGGCTGCGGGCAGTTATCCCATAGTGCACTTTTCGGAGTGATAACCACCGGATCCTCCCCGGATAACGGGTCGCGGCGGCCGCCGGTCGTGAACTAGGGTCGTGCGCTTTGGCCCGGTGAGGCGGGGGAGGGGGCGCGGTGCGGCTCTATGCGGTGGTGGCGGCCGGTGGGTTCCGGCGGCATGCGACGTACCGGGTGGCGACGGCGGCGGGGGTGTTCACCAACACCGTCTTCGGTTTCATCATGGCGTACACCTATATCGCCCTGTGGGACGAGCGTCCGCAGCTCGGCGGTTACGACCAGTCCGAGGCCCTGACGTACGTGTGGCTGGGGCAGGCCCTGCTGATGACCTGCGCCATGATGGGCGGCGGCTTCGAGAGCGACCTGACGGAGCGGATCCGTACGGGCGACATCGCCGTGGACCTGTACCGACCCGCCGATCTCCAGTTGTGGTGGCTGGCGGGGGACCTGGGCCGGGCGGCCTTCCACCTGCTGGGGCGCGGGATCGTGCCGATGGTGCTGGGGGCCCTGGCCTTCGACCTGGCGCTCCCGGGGTCGGTGTGGATGTGGCCGGCCTTCCTGGTGTCGGTGCTGCTGGGGGTCGTGGTGAGTTTCGCGTTGCGCTTCCTGGTCGCGCTGTCGGCGTTCTGGCTGATGGACGGTGCGGGCGCCCTGCAGATGGCCATGCTGGCGGGGCTCTTCTTCTCCGGGATGCTGCTGCCGCTGAATCTGTTCCCGGGCGTGCTGGGCGAGGTGGCGCGGGCGTTGCCGTGGTCGTCGCTGCTGCAGGTCCCGGCCGATGTGTTCCTGGGCAAGCGCACGGGGTGGGGTCTGGTGCGGGCGTACGCCTTCCAGGCCGGATGGGCGGTGGCGCTGCTGCTGGCGGGGCGTCTGCTGCAGTCCGTGGCGACGAGGAGGGTGGTGGTGCAGGGTGGCTGAGGCCGGGACGGAGTGGGTGGCCGCGAGGGAGCCGGAGCGGCCGGGCAACGGGGCCGCGCGGGAGCCGGGGCGGCCGGAGATCGCGTTCGCCGACCGGTCGCGGCTGGTCGAGGGGGTCCGGGCGTACGGGCTGATCGCGGCGATGTGGCTGCGTTCGACGCTGGCGTACCGGGCGTCGTTCGTGATGACGACCATCGGCAACTTCGTGATGACCGGGGCGGACTTCATCACGGTCATGCTGATGTTCTCGCACGTCGACGCGCTGGGCGGCTACACGCTGCCGGAGGTCGCCCTGCTGTACGGGGTGTCGGCGACCTCCTTCGGGCTGTGCGATCTGCTGGTGGGGTCGGTGGACCGGCTGGGGCAGCGGGTGCGGGACGGGACGCTCGACACGCTGCTGGTGCGGCCGGTGCCGGTGCTGGCGCAGGTGGCGGCGGACCGGTTCGCGCTGCGTCGGCTGGGCCGGATCACGCAGGCGCTCCTGGTGCTGGGCTATGCCCTGGTGACGCTGGACATCGCGTGGACCCCGCTGAAGGTGCTGATGCTGCCGTTGATGGTGCTGAGCGGGGCGGCGATCTTCGCGGCGGTGTTCGTGGTGGGTGCGGCGTTCCAGTTCTTCGCGCAGGACGCCTCGGAGGTGCAGAACGCGTTCACCTACGGGGGGACGACTCTGCTCCAGTACCCGCCGTCGATCTTCGCCCGGGACCTGGTGCGCGGGGTGACGTTCGTGGTGCCGCTGGCCTTCGTGAGCTGGCTGCCCGCGCTGTATGTGCTGGGCAGGGACTATCCGTTGGGGCTGCCGGAGTGGGTGGCGTTCCTGCCGCCGCTGGTGGCGGGGCTGTGCTGGGTGCTTGCGGGGCTGGCGTGGCGGACGGGGCTGCGGGCCTACCGCAGTACGGGAAGCTGAGGGAGGAGTGGGCATGGACATGGACTTCATCGAGCTCGACGGGGTCGAGAAGGTCTTCGACGTACACCGCAAGACGGGTTTCCTGCGCCGGGAGCGGCACGAGGTGCGTGCGGTGGACGGCATCAGTTTCCGGGTGCCGCGTGGCGAGATGGTCGGGTACATCGGCCCGAACGGGGCGGGCAAGTCGACGACGATCAAGATGCTGACGGGGATCCTCACCCCGAGCGGCGGCCGGCTGAGGGTCGCGGGCATCGATCCGTCGCGGGAGCGTACGAAGCTGGCGCACCGGATCGGTGTGGTGTTCGGGCAGCGTACGACGCTGTGGTGGGACCTGCCGCTGCGGGACTCGTACCGGCTGATGCACCGGATGTACCGGATCCCGGACCGCCGGTTCCGGGAGAACCTGGACCGTTGTGTGGAACTCCTCGATCTGGGCGAGTTGTTGGAGACTCCGGTGCGGCAGCTGTCGCTGGGGCAGCGGATGCGGGGCGACATCGCGGCGGCGCTGCTGCACGATCCGGAGGTGCTGTACCTGGACGAGCCCACGATCGGGCTCGATGTGGTCTCCAAGGCCAAGGTGCGTGAGTTCCTGCGGGACTTGAACGCGGAGCGGGCCACGACGGTGCTGCTGACCACGCACGATCTGACCGATATCGAGCAGCTGTGCAAGCGGGTGATGGTGATCGACCACGGCCGTCTGGTGTACGACGGTGCGCTGTCCGGGCTGCATGAGGTGGGGGAGAGCGAGCGCACGCTGGTGGTCGATCTGGAGCGGGTGCTGCCGCCGATCGAGCTGGCTTCGGAGCCCTCGGTGCGGGTGGTGAAGGTGGAGGGGCCCCGGCAGTGGCTGGCGTTCCCGGCGTCGGCGTCGGCGGCGCCCCTGGTGGCGCGTATCGCGGCGGATTATCCGCTGGTGGACCTGTCGGTGCGGGAGCCGGACATCGAGGCCGTGATCGCGAAGATGTACGTGTCGGATTCTCGTCTCTAGGCCCGTGTTCGGGTTGCTCTATAGGCTGCGCGGTATGACAAGTGAACGTCCGGACATGCGTGCTTCCGATGCGGAACGTGAGCGGGTCGCGGAGACCTTGCGGGAGGCCGTGGCCGAGGGCCGGCTGGAGATGGACGAGTTCGAGCAACGGCTCGACGCGACGTACAAGGCGCGTACGCACGGGGAGTTGGAGCCGCTCGTGCGTGATCTCCCGGTGCCGGGTACGGCTGTTGCGCCCTTGGGCGCCTCGTCGCCCGTGCGCGCCCCGGGGACGTCCGTCGACTGGTCGAGGCGCATCGGTGGCCCCGCGACGTCCTCGGGAGGGTTCGCCTTCTGGGGCGGCTTCAGCCGCAAGGGCCGTTGGACGGTGGGGCGGCAGTTCACCGCGTTCGCGATGTGGGGCGGGGGCGAGATCGATCTGCGCGAGGCGGACTTCGAGGAGCGTGACGTCGTCATCCGCTGCTTCGCGATCATGGGCGGGCTGCAGGTGAAGGTCCCGCCGAACGTGCACCTCCATGTCAACGGCATCGGCGTCATGGGCGGTTTCGACGAGCAGACGAAGGACGCCGACTTCGGCGAACCGGCTCCGGACGCGCCGCGGGTGCGGGTGACCGGGTTCGCCCTGATGGGCGGGGTCGGTGTGGACCGCAAGTGGAGCAAGGCGCAGCGGCAGCGCCTCAAGGAGGCGGAGCGGCTGCGCCTGGAGAAGCCGGACGGTTCCTGAGGGCGGGCGCGGTCAGAAGGATCCGGCCTTCGGCGTTCCGGTCACCGTCGCGAGGTCGACGAGGCGGCCCAGCGTCCGGTAGCCGGCGTCGTTGAAGTGGAGCCGGTCGCCCGAGTCGTACGAGGGCAGGAGCCGGTTGGGGGCGTAGGGGTCGCGGACCGCCCGGTCGAAGTCGATGACGTCGTCGAAGATCCGGCCCGCCCGGATCTGTTCGTTGACCGCCAGGCGCACGTCGTTGCGTTCGGGTGTCCACGTGCCGAAGCCCTGGAAGGGTGTCAGCGTCGTCCCGAGGACCCGCAGTCCGCGGGCGTGGGCGCGTTCCGTGAGGGACCGCAGTCCGGCCACGATGCGCTGGGGGTCCTCCTCCTGGGGAGCCTGCTGCACGTCGTTGATGCCCAGCGCGATGATGACGGTCCTGGCTCCGGCGACGGACAGCACGTCGCGTTCGAAGCGGTGTGTTCCGCCGATGCCGCCGCGGCCGTTCCTCTCGGGGGCACTGTCGCGCAGCAGGCGGTTGCCCGCGATGCCCTGGTTGGCGATGCCGTAGCGGTGCTCCAGCCGGTCGGAGAGCACGTCCGGCCAGCGGTTGTTGGCGTCGGTGGAGGAGCCGCTGCCCGCGGTGAGCGAGTCGCCGATCACGACGATCGCGCCGGGTGAGGTCTCGTTGCGTACGTCCACCGCGGTGAGGTAGCGCCACCGGTCGGTCCGCCAGGTGCCGCGGTCGTCGGCCAGGTACGACGTCTGCAGGGCGTGGGCGTGCGAGGTGACGGGGCCGCTCCGGTACGGGGTGCGCAGGGTGACGACGAGGTCGGCGTCGGGTGCGACGGGCACGACCACGGGGTCGCTGACGATCTGACGGCCCGCGGCGACGGTGACCACGGGCCGGCCGCGGAAGGTCACCGGGCGGGTGTTGACGGTGGCTTCGTCGATGACGAGCGGGGCTGTGCCGAAGAGGTTGGAGAGGGTGATGCGGGCGGCGTCGCCGCCGACGCTGGTGTGCACGGTGTTGCGGATGGTGCGTCCGGGGAGGCCGTGTTCCGTGTCCGGTTCGCCGCTGACGGGTGCTCCGGTCCAGGTGGCGACCCAGGTTCCGGTGGAGTTGGCCGGCGCGGCGGGATTGCGTGCGGCCGCGTGCGCCTCGGGTCCGGGGAGCGGCGCCCGGGTCTCCCCGGCGATCAGTGTCGTACCGAACGCGAGGGCGGCAGCGAGCGCGGCGGTGCCTGCTACGAGGGCGATGAGCAGGGCATACCCCTGGCGCCTGGGCATGGGCGGTGATTCTCCTTGTGATGATCGGGCTGGTCTCATGATGCGACAGGCCGTGGGGAACTCGACGTGCGGCCCGGGAGTAGGTGAGGTAGGGACAATGCGTACGGCACTGGGTGACGCGTACGCGGACGGGTGGAGCGGATGGAACACGACGCGGGACAGGGAACGGGGTCCGGCCAGGGCTCCGGGGCGGGACCGGGGCCGCACGGTCCCGCGTCAGGGCCGCCGGGGCTGATGCCCGGGGCCGGGACCGCGGCCGGTGGCGCCGGGAGCGGCACGGGGGAAGGCGGATCCGAAACCGGGGCGGGCGGACGGGGTGCCCGGCGGACGGCGGCGCCGCTGGCCGGTTTCGCGTACACCGCTGCCGACGAGGAGAAACAGCGCGGAGTGCGCCGTATGAAGACCACCGCCACGGGTCTGCTCCTGCTCGTCGCGCTCGTCTACGTCCTCGCCACCTGGGCGAAGAACGAGGGTGTGGGTGGCTGGCCGGGCTACGTCGCGGCGGCTGCCGAAGCGGGCATGGTGGGTGCGCTGGCGGACTGGTTCGCGGTCACGGCGCTCTTCCGCCGCCCGCTCGGACTCCCCATCCCCCACACGGCCATCATCCCCACCAAGAAGGACCAGCTCGGGGCGTCACTCGGTTCCTTCGTGGGCGAGAATTTTCTCTCCGGAGACGTCGTTCGTGACCGAATTCACGCTCTGGGCGTCGGCAAACGGCTCGGGGCGTGGCTGGCCGAGCCGGATCACGCGGACCGGGTGACCGCGGAGCTCGCGACCGCGCTGCGCGGTGCGCTGACGGTGCTCAGGGACTCCGACGTGCAGGCGGTCGTCGGCGAGGCGATCACCCGGCGGGCGGATGCGGCGGAGGTCGGCCCCGGCATCGGCAAGATGCTGGAGAAGGTCGTCGCCGACGGCGGGCACCGCAGGGTCGTCGACCTCGTCTGTGTGAGGGCCCACGACTGGCTGGTCGAGCACGGCGAGTCCGTGATGGACGCGGTGCAGGGCGGGGCTCCGGGCTGGACGCCGCGGTTCGTCGACAAGCGGGTGGGCGAGCGGGTCTACAAGGAACTGCTGCGCTTCGTCACGGAGATGCGGGACATGCCGGGGCACCCGGCGCGCGACTCGATCGACACGTTCCTGACGGACTTCGCCGCCGACCTCCAGACGGACTCGGACACCCGGGCGCGTGTGGAGCGGCTCAAGTCGGAGATCCTGGGGCGCGGTGAGGTGCAGGACGTCATCGCGTCGGCCTGGTCCTCGGTACGCACGATGATCATCGCGGCGGCGGAGGACGAGCGCAGCGAGCTGCGCCTGCGTGCCAGGGCCTCGCTGATGTCGCTGGGCGCCAGGCTGGCGACGGACGAGCGGCTGCAGGCCAAGCTGGAGGGCTGGCTGGAGGACGCGGCGGTGTACGTCGTCACGACGTACCGCACGGAGATCACGTCGCTGATCAGCGACACCGTCGCCGGCTGGGACGCGCACCAGACCTCGAGGAAGATCGAGGCGCACATCGGCCGCGACCTGCAGTTCATCCGGATCAACGGCACGGTGGTGGGTGCGCTGGCCGGTCTGGTGATCTATTCGGTCTCACGGGCACTGGGCGCCTGACGGCGCTCCCGGGGCGTCGGCGGAAACCGTGGCCGGGGCGGCGCGGTGGAGGGAAAGCTCCGGGGGTGTCCCCGTCCTGTCGTACGGGGGCACCCCCGGGTCACGCGGGGGAGTTGCCGTTCAGTACGTGCCCCGCGCCGCCGGTGTTCAGCGCCGGGCGCGCCTTTTCTCAGGCGCTGCGCCGTGTGACGGCCCACGAGGCCGCGGCGACCCCGCCCGCGACGGCGAACACGGCGGGCCAGGCGCCGACCTTCTTGGCGAGCGGGTGCGATCCGGCGAACGCGGCGACGTAGGCGACGGTCAGCCCGACGGCCGCCCGGGTCCCGGCCTGCCGGTTCCACTCGTACGCGGCGAGGGAGCCGGCGGCGGCGAGCGCGACACCGCCGAGCGGCCGCTTCCCGGTCCACCGGGCGACTCCGTACCCCCCGAGGAGACCGCTCGCCGCCACTGCCGCCGCCGGGACCTTCGCCATCGCAGCCACCTTCGCTTCCTTCGAACAGGTCTTCGTACGGGTCTTCGTACGGGTCTTCGTGCAAGTCGAGGCTCCGAGGCTAACGCGCTGCTCCGAACTCCAGCGGCACCCAGGGGGTGCACAAGCGTTTACCCTGAAGGTGAACGCTTGTGCACCCCACTGCGTAGGAGACCGCATGACCGCCCCGGCCACCGCCGCCCCGGACCACCCTCGCTTCGCCGTCGGCGTGCTGGCCTTCTGCGGCGTCGTGGTCGCGGTCATGCAGACGATCGTCGTCCCGCTCCTCCCGCACATACCGGCCCTCACCGGAGCCACCCCCGCCGCCGCCAGCTGGCTGGTCACCGTCACCCTCCTCACCGGCGCGGTGTTCACCCCCGTCCTCGGCCGGGTCGGCGACATGTACGGAAAGCGCCGGGTGCTCGTCGCGTCCCTCGGCGTCCTCGTCGTCGGCTCGGTGCTGTGCGCCGTCAGCTCCCACATCGGCGTGCTGATCACCGGCCGTGCCCTGCAGGGGGCGGCGATCGCCGTCGTGCCCCTGGGCATCAGCATTCTGCGGGACGAACTGCCGCCCGAGCGCGTGCTGTCCGCGGTCGCCCTGATGAGCTCGACGCTCGGTATCGGGGCGGCCGTCGGCCTGCCGGTCGCGGCGGTCGTCATCCAGAACTTCGACTGGCACACGATGTTCTGGGTCTCCGGGGCCATCGGCGTCCTGGACATCGTCCTGGTGCTCCGCTGCGTACCGGAGTCCCCGCTCCGCTCCCGTGGCCGCTTCGACGCGATCGGTGCGCTCGGCCTGTCCGCGGCGCTGGTCTGCCTGCTGCTCGCGGTCACCCAGGGCGGCGCCTGGGGCTGGACGTCGGCGCGCACCCTCGGTCTGCTCGCCGTCGCCGTCGTCGTCGCGCTGCTCTGGGGCGCGTACGAGCTCCGCATGCCCACCCCCATGGTCGACCTGCGGGTCTCGGCCCGTCCCGCGGTGCTCCTCACGAACGTCGCCGCCCTGCTGATCGGCTTCGCCTTCTACGCGAACTCCCTGGTCACCGCCCAGATGGTGCAGGAGCCGAAAGCCACCGGCTACGGGCTCGGCGCCTCGCTCGTCGTGAGCGGCCTGTGCCTGCTGCCGGGCGGCCTGGCGATGGTGGCGCTCTCGCCCGTATCGGCGCGGATCTCTGCCAGGCGCGGCCCGAAGACCAGCCTCGCGCTGGCCGCCGGGATCATCGCCGTGGGCTACGTGGTGCGGTTCTTCACCAGCCACAGCCTGTGGCTCATCGTCGCGGGCGCGACAGTCGTCGCCGCCGGCACCGCCATCGCGTACTCGGCGCTGCCCGCCCTGGTCATGCGCGGGGTCCCGATCGGCGAGACGGGCGCCGCCAACGGACTGAACACCCTCATGCGCTCGATCGGCCAGGCGTTCTGCAGTGCCACGGTGGCGGCGGTGCTCGCCAACATGACCTTCCTGGCCGGTGGCCGTACGGCTCCGACACTCCAGGCCTACCAGCTGGTCTTCCTGATCGCGGCGGGCGCAGCGCTGCTGGCCCTGGCGGTGACCCTGTGCCTGCCGGGCGGGCGCGCGGATACGGGTACGGTCAAGGGGAACCGCAGGAGCAGAGGCCGTACGCGGGCGATGCCGATCCAGGAGGGCGCATGACCGCCCGAGTCACCGCAGCAGCGACACCCGCACCATCCGCACCGGAGGCCCCCACGGGCAAGAGCGCGATTCTGCGTGCCGCGCGCAGGGCGTTCACGCAGCGCCCGTACGCGGAGGTGACCATCCGGGGCATCGCGGCCGATGCCGGTGTGAGCGCGTCCCTCGTGGTGAAGCACTTCGGCCGCAAGGAAGAACTCTTCAACACCGTCGCGGACTTCGGCCCGGCCGCCGAGGAGCTCTTCGACGCCCCGCTCGACGGGCTGGGCCGCCACATGGTGCTGACGCTCGTACGCAGCCGCAGGGCGCACCAGACCGACCCCCTGCTGCGTGTCGTCTTCTCCCTCGGCAACCACGACGAGCGCTCCCTGCTCCGCGCCCGGTTCCACGAGCAGGTCACCGGGCGCCTGACGGCCCGTCTCCCCGGCCGCGAACGCGCCCTGCGCGCCGAGCTGATCGCCGGCCATCTGATCGGCCTGGGCGCCACGCTCAGCCTCCACCGCGAGGGCGCGGGCTCCCGCGCCACCCCGGAGCATCTCGCGGACCTGTACGCCCCCGCGCTCCAGAGCCTGGTCGCGGGCTGACCGCTCGTCGGCGGACCGGCGGCAGGCAGTAAGGTCTGGGCCAAACGACGAGGGGGGCCTCATGTTCATCCGCAGCGCTCTGCGTGCCGCCATACCGGCCGTGATCCTGGGAGCGGGCCTGGTCGGCTGCTCGGAGGCGACCACCACGAACGGGCCGGGCAGTGACGTCCCGCAGGCGGCACCGGAGGTGAACGCCACGGCGGCGAGCGCGACGGCCGACGGGGCGGAGGGGGAGGCGTCTCCCCCGGCGAGCCCGGAGGGGGTCGCCGAAGCGGGTCCCGAGCTGGTCCGCGACGCATTCGCCGGTCTGCAGGCGACCTTGAACGAGACCTGCACCCCGGGCGCCGGTGACTGCGCCTACTTCCTGGGCAGGGTCAACGAGGAACTGACCGGTCTCGACGAGGCCATGAAGGCGGACGCGAAGGGTCCCGGCCACTTCAAGGAGCCCCTGGCCTGGATGGGCACCCTGCGCACGGAGCTGAAGAACGACACCTCCACGGCCAACCTGGAGAAGCACCGCACCCAGCTGATCGGCACCCGCGACCGCATCAACACCTGGATGCAGGGCCACCCGGACGACTACCGCTGACCCGGCAGGCCGGGGGCGTCACACGCGCAGCACGTCGATCCCGAGGCCTTTGAACTCCTCGACGGTCTCCTCGGGCGCGTCCTTGTCCGTCACCAGGATCGACACGGCGCTCGTCTCGCACACCTGGGCGAACGCCCGGCGGCCCAGCTTGGAGGAGTCGGCCACCACGATCACCGTGCCCGCGCACTCGGCGAGAGCCCGGTTGGCGCCGGCCTCCGACTCGTCGTGGGTGGCCGCTCCGAAGAGCGGATGGACGGCGTCCACGCCGAGGATCGTGTAGTCGAGCGCGAGCGTACGCAGGACGGAGTCGACCAGCGGGCCGACGAGTTCGTACGAGTTCGGGCGGGCCACCCCGCCGGTGACGACGATCTTCACCTGCGGGCGGACCGCCAGTTCGTTGGCGATGTTGATCGCGTTGGTGACCACGGTCAGCGCGATCCCGCCGCCCGCGGGCTCCGGCCGTACGGCCAGCTCCCTGGCCACTTCCGAGGTCGTCGTGCCTCCGTTGATCCCCACCGTGGAGCCCGAGGGGATCAGTTCGGCCGCGGCCTTCGCGATGCGCTGCTTCTCGTCCGCCCTGCGGGCCGCCTTGTAGCGCAGGGGCAGGTCGTAGGCGACGGTGCTGACCACCGCGCCGCCCCGGGTGCGGGTCAGCAGGTTCTGCCGGGCGAGCTCGTCCAGGTCGCGCCGTACGGTGGCGGCGGAGCAGTCCAGTCGCGCGGCCGCGTCGAGGACGTCGAGATGACCCTGTTCGCTGAGGATCTCCAGCAGCCGGGTCCATCGGGTGTGTGCCGCCACCTGTTCCTCCTTGTTCGCCGCCGAACCCTATCGCGCCTGGCCGGGGCCGGTCCGGGCCAGGACGTGCAGCAGGCGCGTCACCTCGGTCGTGACGGCTTCGCGGGCCGGGCCGAGGTACGTGCGGGGGTCGGCCGCCTCGGTGTGGGTGTCCAGGTAGGCGCGGACGGCCTGGGTGAACAGCTTGTTCAGATGGGTGGAGATGTTCACCTTCGTCATGCCCGCGGCGACGGCCCTGGCCAGGCCCGTGTCCCCGACTCCGGACGAGCCGTGCAGGACCAGCGGGACGCCCACCGCGTCGCGCAGCCGGGAGATGAGCCCGAAGTCGAGCGCGGCGTCGCGGGTGAGCATCGCGTGCGAGCTGCCGACGGCCACGGCGAGGGCGTCGACGTCCGTGGCGCCGACGTACGCCCGTGCTTCGTCCGGGTCGGTGCGCACCCCGGGGGTGTGCGCCCCGTCCTTGCCGCCGACCTCGCCGAGTTCGGCCTCCACCCACACGTCGTGGATGTGGCAGTACTGCGCGACGGCGCGGGTCGCGGCGACGTTCTCGTCGTACGGGAGCGTGGACGCGTCGAACATGACGGAGGTGAAGCCGAGCCGGACGGCCTCGCGTACGAGGCCGGCCGATTCGGCGTGGTCGAGATGGACGGCCACGGGAACGCTCGCGGCCCGTGCGAGGGCGAGCGAGGCGAGCCCGATCGGTTCGAGGGAGCCGTGGTAGCGGGCCGTGTTCTCGCTGATCTGCAGGATCACCGGCAGCCCGGCCGCTTCCGCCCCACCGACGATGGCCTGCGCGTGCTCGATCTGCACGACGTTGAACGCCCCGACACCTGTCGTGTTCGTCCTGGCGCGGTGTGCGATGTCACCGGTGGATATGAGCGGCATGGGGCTTCCTTCGTGGGTACGACGGCGAGCGATGCTTGAAGTTGCTCGATTATTGCGCACTTGAAGCAACTTCAAGCTTCCCGGGTCCCCTGTACTCACATCTGCCCGCTCGGCGCCCTCCGCTCGCTCCCTTTCCGTTCGCTCTACTCGCAGGCGACGCCGTCGCCGTCCCGGTCGAGGTGGGAGCCGTAGCCGGGGTCCCCGCGGTGGATGGGTGCGGCCCCTGCGGCGCGTACGGCGGAGCAGTTGGCGTAGTAGGTGTCGCCGCCGCCGGAGGAACCGCCGTCCGTCGAACTGCCGCCTGTCGAACCACCGCTGGAGGATCCTCCGCCGGACCCGGCCCCGTACGGCTCGCAGCCGACACCGTCGTTGTCACGGTCCAGATGGGCCGCGTAGCCCGGGTCCCCGCGGCGGACGGGTGCGGCCCCTGCCGCCCGTACCGCGTCGCAGTTGCTGTAGTACACCGAGGGCTCGGTGGAAACCTTCACCTTCGGCTTCGGCTTCGGCGTGGGTGTGGGCGTGGGAGTCGGGGTCGGGGCAGGTGCGGCCACCGTGATCCGTACGACGGCACTGCCGCTGGGTGCCGCCTTCCCGTTGACCAGGACGTGGTAGGTGAACTTGTCCTCGCCGCCGTAATCGGCCGCGGACGTGTAGACGAGCGACGTCCCCTTGACGGTGACGGTCCCGTGCGGGGTCGGGCTCTCGACGGAGAAGGTGAACCGGGCCGTCTCGTAGGTGCCGAGGAGCGGTGCGTCCGTGCCGTCCTCCAGGGTCACGGCATCGTTGGCGAGCGCCTCGATCACGATCTCCGTGCCGGCGTCCGCGCTCGCCTCGTCGTCCACGAGCGCGAGTGCCCGCTCGCCGGAGGCTGTCCGGGGCGAGTCGGCCACCGTCTTCGCGTCACTGCCGCTTCCTCCGCACCCCGCCAGGGCCATCGCCAGGACGGCGATCCCCGCGGAGATCCGGACCGGACCGCTCTTCACTCTCGAAGTCATGTGTCCCCCAAGGCATGTGCGCAGTATTTCTGTGCGGGTGAAGCGGCGATGCTCGCAGCGGTGGGGAGCCGGGAGGAGGGCTTCGGCGAAAGGAAGCGGAATTGTGATGAAAGCGTGGAGGAGGTGTGGAGGGTCTGTCGCGCGGAGCATCGCTGCCCCGTGTGTACCGGCGCCCGGCGGCCTGCTCCGCCGGTATTCGGTGGCCCGGCCGGCGGCGGAATTTGTACGGTGCCCGCATGAAAGCGCAGCTCCGCCTGGAGAAGGTCACCCCCGAAAACGTGCTCGACGCCTGCCGTCTGACGGTCGCCCCCGAGCAGGAGCGTTTCGTCGCTCCGGTCGCACGGTCGCTGGCCGAGGCGTACGTGCAGCCCGAGACGGCCTGGCCGCGCCTGATCGTCGACGGTGACCGGCCGGTGGGCTTCGTGATGGCCTTCCTGGACGTGCGGTTCAACCCGGAGGTCCCGGACGACCGGCCCCGCTCCGGACTCTGGCGGCTGGCCGTCGCCGCCGGTGAACAGGGCCGGGGGTACGGGCGCTTCGCGGTGGAGGCCGTGTGCGAGGAGATCGTCCGGCGCGGGCAGGAGCGCGCGACGGTGACCTGGCTGCCGGGGGAGCACGGGCCGGAGGACTTCTATCTGCGGCTCGGCTTCCGCAGGACCGGCGAGATGAGCGGCGACCAGGTCGTCGGCGAGCTGGACCTGCCGCGCGCGTGACGTACCTGCGGTGATCCACATGCGGTCCCGCGGCCGTGGCGCGAGGATCGGGAGTACGGGCGGTGGCCCGGTCGCGCCTCGGCCCTCTCGGGCCGGTTCTCCCTTCCGGGCGCTCCGGTCCGCCTCCCGGCCCAGCCGACAGGGGGGTCTGGAGGTACTGGATGCCGCGGCCCCTGTGGACCGGAGCGATCAGCTTCGGGCTGGTCACCATCCCGATCAAGGTGGTGTCCGCCACCGAGAACCACTCGATCTCCTTCCACCAGTACCACCTCCAGGACATGGGCCGGATCCGTACCCGCAAGGTGTGCGAGCTCGACGGCGAGGTCCTCTCGCAGGACGAGATCGGCAAGGGGTACGAGATCGCCAAGGACCGGACCGTGCCGGTCACGGACGAGGAGCTCGACCGGATGCCGTTGCCGACGGCGAAGGCGATCGAGATCGTGGCGTTCGTCGACGCGGACCGGATCGATCCGGTACGCATCAGCGACAGCTACTACCTCGCGACCGACGGCCAGGTCGCGGCGAAGCCGTACACCCTGCTGCGCAAGGCGCTGGAGCGCAGCGACAAGGTCGCCGTCGCCAAGTTCGCCTGGCACAACCGCGAGCGCCTCGGTCTGCTGCGGGTGCGGGACAACGCCATCGTGCTGCACTCCATGCGGTGGCCGGACGAGATCCGCAGCCCCGAGTCCCTGGCGCCCGGCGAGGTCGAGCTGGACGAGGACGAGATCGAGCGGGCCGTCCAGCTCACCGACACGATGGCCCTCGACGACATCTCCGGCTTCCGGGACCGATACCGGGACGCTCTGGAGGAGCTGATCGCCGCCAAGTCGGAGGGCAAGGAGCTGCCGGAGCCGCGCGGGGGCGAGGAGGAGGAGTCGGGGAAGGTCATGGACCTGATGGCCGCGCTGAACGCCTCGGTGAAGGCGGCGAAGGAGACGCGCGGCGAGGCCACCGGGACGGAGGACGAGCACGCGACCGTGCACGAGATGAAGTCCGGTACCCGGAAGCGGGCCGCGAAGAAGACGGCGGCCGGGAAGACCACGGCCGGAAAGGCGACGGCCAAGAAGTCGGCAGGGAAACCGGCGCGGAAGACGGCGGCCAGGAAGCGGACGGCGTCCTGAGTCCGGCGCCTTCCCTCACTCCAGGTCGTCGGGGGCCAGGTCGGGCCGCAGCCGGTGCCAGGAGGGCTGGCGCAGCCGCCCCGCCCTGGTCCGCGTCGCGTACCGCACCTCGCCGACCAGTCGCGGCAGCACCCATCGCGCACCCGCGATCGGAGGCACCTCGTCGAACGGGCAGGTGTCGATCTCGGCGACCTGGAGCAGCTCGCCGAGGGTGGTCCGCTCCGCGTCGCTCCACCCCGTCCCGACGTTGCCCGCGTAGCGCAGCCCGCCCTCGTGCCGTTCGCCGACCAGCAGCGCTCCGGGCAGCCCGTCCAGCCGGCCGCGACCGGGCACCCAGCCGCCGACGACGACGTCCACGGTGTGTACGTGGCGGATCTTGATCCAGGTACGGGCGCGGACCCCCGGCTCGTACGCGGAGGAGAGCCGCTTGGCGATCAGGCCCTCCAGCCCGGCCTCCCGGGTCATCCCGAGGGCCTCCTCGCCGTGCCCGACGACGACCGCGGGCGTCGACCAGTGCGCCCCGCCGAGCCCCAGCCCCTCCAGGGCCGCACGGCGTTGTGTGTAGGGCAGCGGGAGGAGGCTGGTGCCGCGGAGGAACAGGGCGTCGAACAGGACGAGGTGGGCGGGGACCCGCTCCGCCATGCGGGCGGCTCTGGCGGGCGAACCGGAGAGCCCCATGCGGGACTGCAGCCGCTCGAAGTCGCTGCGTCCCTGGCTGTCCAGCGCGACGATCTCGCCGTCCAGCACGGCCGGTACGCCGCCGAGCGCGGGGCCGAGCGCCGCGAGTTCCGGATAGGCGGCCGTGATGTCGGCGCCGGAGCGGGCCAGCAGTTCCACGGTGCCGTCTCCCGGCAGATAGACGACGGCCCGCTGGCCGTCCTGCTTCACCTCGAACGCCCACTGGTCGTCGGTGGCCGCGGGCGGCAGGGTGCCGGGCGTGGCGAGCATCGGGGCAATCCGGGGCAGAGTGGCCATGGATCAACCTTCTCAGCCCGTGGCGGTACTTTCCCGGCCGCTTTCCCGGCCGTCTGAGTAGAGTGAGTGAGTCGTGGCAAATCCGGCATATCGGATCCAGGGTTCACTCTCCGGGAGACAAGACATGAAGGTCGCAGTGATCGGCGGAACGGGACTCATCGGTTCACAGGTGGTGAAGATCCTGAACGCTGCCGGACATGACGCGGTACCGCACTCGCTGTCCACCGGTGTCGATCTCCTCACCGGTCAGGGGCTGCCCCAGGCGCTCGAAGGGGCCGATGCCGTCGTCAACCTGACGAACTCGCCCACCTTCGACGACGTCTCCCTCGACTTCTTCCGCATCACGATGGACAACCTCCTCGCGGCAGCCGAGCGGGCGGGGGTCGGCCACGCGGTCGTCCTGTCCATCGTCGGCGCGGACCAGGTGCCCGGCCTCGACTACTACCGGGCCAAGGTCCTCCAGGAGGACGTACTCAAGGCCGGGCCCGTCCCGTACTCGATCGTCCGGGCCACGCAGTTCTTCGAGTTCATGGACGCGGTTCTGTCCTGGACCGACGACGGGGAGACCGTCCGCCTGCCGTCCACTCCGCTGCAGCCCATGGCCGCGGCCGACGTCGCCCGGGCGGTGGCCGACGTCGCCGTCGACAGCCCCCTCGGCGGCACCCGCGACGTCGCCGGCCCCGACGTCTTTCCGCTGGACGAGCTCGGCAGGATCACGCTGGCCGCCCGCGGTGAGAAGCGCACCGTCGTCACGGACGACAGCGCCGGAATGTTCGCGGCCGTACCGGGCGACGCCATCATCGCCAAGGGCGACGTGCTCATCGCGCCCACCCACTACCGGGACTGGCTCGCCTCGGCCTGACCGGCGCGGCCGGCGGCCCGGCGGCAGGGCTTCCGCGGCCGCCGGGCCGGATGGTGCGGGCGGCCCGCTCAGGCGCGGGCGAAGGCCAGCAGGTCCGCGTCGAAGACGTCCTTGAACGGGGCGACCATCGACAGGCCGTGCGGCGCCCCCTCGTACACCTTGAGCGTGGCGTCCTTGACGATCTTGGAGGACTTCTCCGCCGCGGCCACGATGGGGACGATCTGGTCGTCGCTGCCGTGGGCGATGAGGGTGGGGATGTCGAACGCCTTCAGGTCCTCGGTGAGGTCCGTCTCGGAGAACGCCTCGACGCAGTCGTACGCGCCCTTGATCCCGACCTGCAGCGACCACTGCCAGAACGCGTCGCGGGTGCCCTGGGAGACGTCCGCGCCCGGGCGGTTGGCGCCGTAGAAGGCCTCGCTGAGCTCCCGGTAGAACTGGGAGCGGTCGGTCGCGACGCCCTTGCGGATACCGTCGAACACCTCGCGCGGCAGCCCTTCCGGATTCGCCTCCGTCTTGAGCATCAGCGGCGGGATCGCACCGAGCAGGACGGCCTTGGCGACCCGGCCCGTGCCGTGGCGGCCGATGTAGCGCGTCACCTCGCCGCCGCCCGTGGAGTGGCCGACCAGGATGATGTCGCGCAGATCGAGCTCCTCGATCAGTGCCGCCAGGTCGTCGGCGTACGTGTCGAGGTCGTTGCCGTTCCAGGGCTGCCCGGAACGCCCGTGCCCGCGCCGGTCGTGGGCGATGGAGCGGAAGCCGTTCTCCGCCATCAGCCGGGCCTGCGGATCCCACGCGTCGGCGTTCAGGGGCCAGCCGTGACTGAACACGACAGGCTGTCCCGTTCCCCAGTCCTTGTAGAAGATCGGCGTCCGGTCCTGCGTGGTGATGAACGGCATGACGGGTCCTCTCGAACGAGTCGGTACGGACTGTGTGCACCCACCGGGCCGGCTGCGCCGCACGTCGGCCGTGCCGCACGCCTGCCGGGCCGCGCCCGGCCCGGCACGGTGTCCGGTGGCGCTGATGTCGACAATTTACCGCCGCTGCGAGGATGCCGCGATCGGCGCCGCGGCGCACGGCGGCGCAGGGACCCGCGGTTCAGGGGTCTACGGGCGTTGCGGCTTCCGGGCCACGATGCAGACGTCGGGTCGCTTCGCCCGCCCGCTCGGCGCCTGTTCCAGGCGCGCCGCGACGACGAGACCCGCCCCGCGCAGCAGCTCCGCGAGGCGGTCCAGAGGCAGGAAGTGGGAGCGGTAGGACACCGGGTGGCCGTACGCCTCGGTGGGGCTCAGGCGTTCGTCGTCGCCGATGTAACCGCCGAGGAGCACATGCCCGCCGGGCGCCAGGGTGCGGTGGAACTCGGCGAACACGAGCGGCAGTTGTTCCGGTGGGGTGTGGTGCGTGGAGTACCAGGCCAGGATGCCGCCCAGTTCGTCGTCCGCGAGGTCCAGCGCGGTCATCGAGCCTTCCGTGAACCGCAGTTCGGGGTTGCCCTCCCGGGCGATCCCGACCATCGAGGGGGACAGGTCGATGCCGAACGCGTCCAGGCCCAGCGAGGCCAGGTGCGCCGTCACCAGGCCCGGGCCGCAGCCGAGGTCCGCGACCCGTCCGTTCCCCCCGGCAAGCACCAGCTCGGCGAAGGCGGCCAGCATCGCCCGGTTCAGAGGGTCGAGTTCGGCGGGCCGCGGGACCCGTACGGCATAGGTGGCGGCGACGGTGTCGTACGAGTCCCGGACGGCGGCCAGGTGGGAGTGGTCGGTCATGCCCCGACCCTAGACAGCGGTCAGTTGTAGCCGAAGCCCCGGGGAAGCGGAGCCTGCTGGAACAGCCGGGTCGGGACCGCGTCGGCCAGGGCCTGGTAGCCCGCGGGGTTGAGGTGGAGGTGGTCGCCGGTGTCGAACGAGGCCCGGAGCCGGGTGGGGGCGAGCGGGTCGCGCACGGCCCTGTCGAAGTCGAGCACGCTGTCGAAACGGCCGCTCGTACGGATCCAGGTGTTGACGGTCTGCCGTGCCTCCTCGCGGTAGCCGTCCGGGTCGTCGTACCCGGTGTTGGCGCCGATGGGGGTGAGTGTCGCCCCGTACACACGGATGCCCTGCGTGTGGGCCCGCGTGATGATCTGCTCGTACGCGGCGATGACGTCGGCCGCGACCTGCTTCTGCGCGGCCGGTGATGCCTCGGCCGTGCCGATGTCGTTGACGCCCTCGAAGACGAGCAGCCAGTCGACGCCGCTCTGTGCCAGGACGTCGCGGTCCAGGCGGGCCAGGCCGTTGGGGCCCAGGCCGTCGTTGAGCAGCCTGTTGCCGCCGGCCGCCTGGTTGACGATCGCGGCCTTCGCGGTGGCGGGACCGGCCTTGAGGCGCTTCTGCAGGAGGTCGGGCCAGCGGTCGTTCATGTTGGTGGTGGAGCCCCGGCCGTCGGTCAGCGAGTCACCGAGTACGACGGCGGCCGAGGTGGTGTTCCTGGACCAGACCTCGACGCCGCTGAGGAAGTACCAGTGGTCGGTGGGCGTCGCCCCGGTGAGGTCCGTGTCGCCGACGTGGTTCCCGGCCTGCAGGTAGGAGGTCGTACGGGAGCCGGGGTGCGAGGTGATCGCGGTGGACGCCTGGCCGGTGGCCAGGTAGGCCGTCGCTGTGAGGTTCGAGCCCGGCTCGAGCCGGAAGTCCAGCGGGTCGGAGACCGCCTGCGCACCGGCCGGCACCGAGACCGAGGAGCGCCCCTGGAAGGTCACCTCGTGCGTGGTGCCCGGCTGGACCGCACTCGTTCCGGCCTTGCCGTCGCGCGGCAGGGCCACGGTCACCTTGGTGATCGGCAGCACCGCGCCGCCGAACGCGTTGGAGAAGCGCAGCCGGATGTGTTCGCCGCCGGCCGAGACGTGGACGGTCTGCCGCAGGGTGGCGTCCGTCAGCACGGAGCCCTCCTGGGTGAACGGCGCCGGAGGCATGTTGCCCGGCTCCGTCAGCTGCGGCATGGACGTCCAGGTGCTCACCCAGCGCGCGTTCCGTTCCGTCGGCGCCGGCGAACTGCCCGGCCCGTGGCCACCTTCCCCGGCTCCGATCGCGGGGGTGGCGACGGTGGCGGCGAGTGCTGCGGTGGCGAGCAGGCCGATGATCGATGATCTTCGGTTCACGGTGGTGCTCCCTCTGGGCGGGTGGGGGAAGCAGGGCATGAAGAAGTAGGGGCAAGCAGGGAGTTCGGTCCACGTATATGGACCGCGTCCTCACTTGCGCCCAGGGATTCAGGCGGCAGGCTAGCCCTCCGACAGATTTCGGTCAACGCTTCGAAAGTTTTCGCCCGTTCTCGTCGATGCGTCGCGGAACGCGTACCGTCAGGCGGCTGTGGGGGAGTTGGGCCGGGATGGTGCGGTGAAGCCGACGTCCGAGGCCCGCGTCGTGACGTCGGCGCCCCCGCTGATCGCCCATGCGGCCACCCGCGAGACCATGGCGGCCGGGATCACCCCGCTGATTCCGGGAGCCGCCGGGATGTCGTGCGTGGCGTGGGCGTCGTGCGGAAGGACGACGCGGTACCCGAGCGCCAGCGCGGTGCGGGCCGTCGCCTGGACGCACATCTCGGACATCAGCCCGCAGACGGCGAGCGATCGCACTCCCGCGCCGGTCAGCAGGGCCCCCAGTGCCGTCTCCTTGAATCCGTCGTCGTGGGTCTTGCGGATCACGGTCTCCGTGGGGCCGGCCTCGACGGGGAGGTGGAGCTCCCAGCCCGGCGTGTGGGGCTCGTCGCCCGCTCCGGGCTTCCCGTCGTTCTGCAGGTGGACGACGAGTGCCCCGTCCCGCCGTGCCCGTGCGAGGAGGTCCCTCGTCCGGTCCAGGAGTCCGGCGGCGTTCGGCAGGGCTCCGTCACCGGCGACGGCGGCGTCCTGGACGTCGACAACAAGCAAGGCTTCAGCGGGAACGGCGTGGTTGCTCATCCCGTCATCCTCGTGGCCGGTGCAGTGCGCCTCCACATGATTTCCCGCTCGCGTGCTCAAAGGTATGACTAGACAATTTATTGAGTAGGATGGAAGGCGGACCAGAAACGGGAGAAGGAGCGCTTCGATGGCCTTGCGGCATGCCGTGCTGGCAGCACTGCTGGACGGTGAGTACAGCGGATATCAGTTGGCGAAGGCCTTCGACATCGGCGTCGCGAACTTCTGGCACGCCCTGCCCCAGCAGCTGTACATGGAGCTGGCCAGGCTGGAGAAGGACGGGCTGGTCGCCGGTCGGCAGGTGATCCAGGAGACCCGGCCCAACAAACGCCTCTTCCACGTCACCGACGCCGGCCGCGCCGAGCTGGAACGGTTCGCCGCGGACGTCTCGAAGCCCTCGTTCATCCGCGACGACCTGCTCGTCAAGGTCCAGGCCGCCGACCGCATCGGCACCGGGCCGGTGATCGAACAGCTGGAGGAGCGGGCGTCCGCTGCCGAGGCGAAGATCGAACTCCTCGGCAATCTGCTGCGGCAGTTCCGCGGTGACCTGGACGAGGAGGAGTACCTCCGCACGGGCGAGCGAGTCGGTCCGTACCTGACGTGCCTGCGCGGCCTCGCCTTCGAGGAGGGGCACCGGGACTGGTGCCTGCGGATCGCGAACGTGCTGAGAGAGAGGCGGACCACCCGTGCCGAGCGGTGAGTACCTGCGTTACGTCGCACTGGGCGACAGTCAGACCGAAGGGGTCGGCGACGGCGACGACGCCACCGGCCTGCGCGGCTGGGCCGACCTCTTCGCCGCGCGCGTCGCGGCCGCCAACCCCGGTCTCCAGTACGCCAATCTGGCTGTACGAGGACGAGTCGCCGGCCAGGTCCGCGCGGAACAGCTGGGCCCCGCGCTCGCCCTGCGCCCCGACCTCGCGACCGTGCTGGCCGGGGTCAACGACCTCCTCAGGCCCGGTTTCGACGCCGAGGAGGTGGCGGGGCACCTGGAGGAGATGTTCGCCGCGCTCACGGCAGCCGGGGCCCATGTGGTGACGATGACCTTCCCCGACGTGGGGAAGATCGCGCCGATCGCCCGGCCGGTCAGGTCCCGCGTGTTCGACATGAACGCCCGCATCCGCGCGGCGGCGGCCCGGCACGGCGTCACGGTCGCCGACATCGCACCGCAGGCCGTCGCCACCGACCCGCGGCTGTGGAGCGAGGACCGGCTGCACGCGAGCCCGCTCGGCCACGAGCGGATCGCCGCGGCCGTCGCCCGGGCCATCGGTCTGCCCGGGAGCGACGACAGCTGGACGCTCCCGCTGCCGCCGCAGGCCCTTCCCTCGGGCCTGCAGGCCGCACGGGCGGAACTGCGCTGGGCGGCCGGGTTCCTCGGCCCCTGGCTGGGACGACGACTGCGCGGCAGGTCCTCCGGCGACGGCCGCACCGCGAAGCGCCCGGAGCTTCTGCCCCTGGCCGCCGCACCGCCCGCCTCCCCGGCGGACACGGGCCTGCGGGAGCCCTCGTAACCCGGTCCGTCCGTTGTCGTTACGGGCGCAGGGCGTGACCCGCGAGCGACAGGCGCAGGGCGCACTCGTCCTCCGCCTCGACCGTGACGGTCATGCCCCAGTGCTCGCTCAGCATCCGGCCGACGTCGACGAGCCGCGCGCGCTCCTCCCGGCTGTGGGCGGGAAACCGCACCCAGCCGCGGTCGGCGATCCGGTTGCCCAGCTCGGTGAACAGCGTTGCCCTGCAACGTCGTTCCTCGTCCGGCGTGAGGGGAGTCGTCGTCGCCCGCTCCGAGGGCACGGTGCGGACGTTGTACAGCTCTCGGATCACGGCATCCTCGTGCTCACTGGTGGTGGACGAACCTCGCACCCGACCGTACCGGGCACGGCGGGGCGGGCACGATGGGGTCATGACCCACGTGCTGTCCACGCAGTCCGCCATCTCCGCCGGTTCTCTCGTCGCCGCTCCGCATCCCGTGCTCCGCGCCTCGGGGCTGGTGCTGCGGCCGTGGGACACCGCCGACGCCCCGGTCTTCCTCGACGCCTACCGGGATCCCGAGATCCGGCGCTGGCACACACGTAGCCCCGCCTCCGAGGAGCAGGCCCGTGAGTGGTTCGCCGGCTACCGCCAGGACTGGGCACAGGAGAAGGCCGCCAACTGGGCGGTGACCCGCGACGGCGGCGAGGTGCTCGGCCGCATCGCGTTGCGCGGGATGAACCTCGACGACGGTGTCGCCGAATGCGCGTACTGGGTCCTCCCGGCCGCACGCCGTAGCGGTGTCGCCTCCGGCGCGCTCACCGCCGTGAGCGACTGGGCGCTGGGGGAGGCCGGGTTCCACCGTCTGGAGCTGGACCACTCCACACGTAACGAGATCTCCTGCCGGGTCGCGGCCAGGGCCCGCTTCGTCCTGGAGGGCACCAAGCGCAGCTCGGCCGTCCACGCCGACGGCCGGCACGACATGCACCTGCACGCCCGCGTCCGGGACCACGAGGACCCCGCCCACCCGGAGTCCTGACCCGCGTCAGCGGTCCTCGCTCCGGACGGCGGTGTGCCCAAGTGCCGCCGCCACGGGTCGACTTCCGTGGCGGCGGCACGCCCGGCTCAGCGCAGCCAGGTCGAGGCGTACGCCTCGATGGCGTCCCGCTGGTACGCGGCCAGGCCGGGTGCGATCGCCTCGTACGCGGCGCGCCACTGCGCGTTCTCCACACACGAGCGCCCGATCGCGCGGTACTCCTCGGCGGAGACCGGGCGCAGCTCGGTCAGCGCCCGGTACTGGCCGTCGATCTCGGCCAGCACCGCGTCGTCGCCGGCGGGCGTACCGGCGGCCAGCAGTTCCGCCAGGCGGATCATCTGCGCGGTGCGCTCCCGGTGTCCGGCCTCGATCTCGTCCTGGCTCATCCCGGCGACGCGCTGTTCGACCTTCCCGGCCAGCTCAGGGAAGTCACGCAGACTCTCCCTGTACTGGGCGGGCCGTACGCCCTCGAAGAGGTTCTCGGGCCGGCTGATACCGGTCATGGGTCCACCATCCTTTCTGGACTGCTCCAGCTCGGTGATCGTTCGGGAGACGGTCCCGGCCAGCGCGTCGAGCCGGTCACGCTCGGCGAGCAGCCGGCGACGGTGGCCGCGCAGGGCTTCGAGCTCGTCGACCTGCTCGGCCAGGATCCGGCCGACCTCGGACAGGCCGACGCCCAGTTCCCGCAGGACGAGGATCTGCTGCAGCCGCAGCAGCTGGCGCTCCTCGTAGTAGCGGTGGCCGTTGGTCCCGATCCAGGCAGGCGGCAGCAGTCCGACTTCGTCGTAGTGCCGCAGCGTGCGGGCCGTCACCCCTGACATCCGGGCGACCTCCGCAATCGGCCAGGCCATCGCCCGCCTCCCTCATCAGTGCTTCACCTGGGCCGGTCTCTCCGGCCCTGTTCACGACGGTAGAAGCTGCCGCTGCGGCAACTGCAAGCCCAGTGAGCAGGGGCTCTGCTCCTCACCCCGCGCCCCGCTCGACGGGCGGGCAAAGAATCTTGGAAGGGCGTGTCGATACGCCGGGGTCCCGTACGTCGTCATGGTGTACACGGAGAACGTGTACCGGACGCAAGACAGAGCATGACAAAGCACGACAGGAGCCGGACCATGAAGTACATGTTGCTGATCCACAGCGGTGCGACCGACGAGAGCGGTGGCGCCGCCGAGTGCACGGTCGAGGACTGGATGGCCTACGACAAGGAGGTCAAGGACGCCGGGATCCTCGTCTCCGGTGAGTCGCTCGCCGACCTGGTCACCGCCACGACGGTCCGTGTCGGACCCGCGGGGGAGCGGACCGTCACGGACGGGCCCTTCGCCGAGACCCGTGAGGTCCTGGGCGGCTTCCTCGTCATCGACGTACCGGATCTCGATGTCGCCCTCGACTGGGCCGCCCGGTGCCCGGGCGCGCGCGGCAGCGGGTCGGTCGTCGTGCGGCCGGTCGCCGACTTCGGGGCCTGAGCGTCATGGACGAGGGAGCCACCGGACCCGGGGCGGCGCCGGAGGACGGGCCATCTGCGGTGTCCTCCGTCGCATCGGTCTTCCGCGAGGAGCACGGCCGGCTGCTGGCTTCCCTCGTCCGTCGCTTCGGCGACCTGGACCTGGCCGAGGAGGTCACCTCCGACGCCATCGAGGCGGCCCTGGTGCACTGGCCGGTCGACGGCGTACCGGCCCGGCCCGGCGCCTGGCTGCTGACGACGGCCCGGCGCAAGGCCGTCGACCGGCTGCGCCGCGACCAGGCGTACGCCGCCCGGCTGGCCGTCCTGCAGGTGGAGGCGGACCGGGCCGGCCATGCCCCGCCCGCCGACGTGGACGGTGGTCTCCCCGACGAGCGGCTGCAGCTCTTCTTCACGTGCGCGCACCCGGCGCTCGGCGCCGAGGACAGGAGCGCGCTGACCCTGCGCTGCCTGGCGGGCCTGACGACCCCCGAGGTCGCGCGGGCCTTCCTCGTACCGCCGACGACGATGGCGCAGCGGATCGTGCGGGCCAAGAAGAAGATCCGCGAGGCCCGCATCCCGTTCCGTGTGCCCGGCGCGGACGAGTTGCCGGAGCGGCTGCCCGGGGTCCTCCAGGTCCTCTATTCGATCTTCACGGAGGGGTACGCGGCCTGCTCGGGCCCGCAGTTGCAGCGGATCGCCCTGGCGGAGGAGGCCATCCGGCTGGCCCGGATCCTGCACACGCTGCTGCCCGCCGAGCGGGAGACGGCCGGGCTGCTCGCGCTGATGCTGCTGATCCATGCCCGGCGCGAGGCCAGGACCGGACCCGGCGGGGAGATCGTGCTGCTCGACGAACAGGACCGGGGCCGCTGGGACGCCGCCATGATCGAGGAGGGCACCCGGCTGGTGGTCACCGCGCTGGAGGGCGGCCCGCCCGGCCCGTACGGGGTGCAGGCCGCCATCGCGGCACTGCACGACGAGGCCGATTCCGTCGCGGCCACCGACTGGCCGCAGATCGTGGCGCTCTACGACGTGCTGCAGGCGCTCACCCCGTCGCCGGTCGTCGCTGTGAACCGGGCCGCGGCGGTGGCGATGCGCGACGGGCCCGCGGCCGGGCTGGCCCTTCTGGACGAACTGGCCGACGAGCCGAGGCTGCGCGCCTACCACCCCTATGCGACCGCGCGTGCCGACCTGCTGCACCGTCTCGGCCGCCACGCGGAGGCCGCGGAGGCGTACCGGGAGGCACTCGGCCTGGCAGGCACCGAGCCCGAACGCGCGCATGCGCGCAGGCGGTTGGACGAGATCGAGCGCGACAGCCGCTGAACACCGCGGTGGGTGCCGCGGCATGAGGTGGGGATCCCGCCGGGTCCGCCGTAACCCTGTCGCCGGGGTGGTCCGGGCCTGGCAGGGTGTCCGTCATGAGCTCCGAGCCCGCGCGCCCCGAACCGGTCCGCCATCACGACCACGGCCAGTGGCTCGTCCAGTTCACCGGCCGGGTGCTCGTGGTCTGCCCGAGGTGCGGTGGCCGCGCGCTCGTCGCGCCTCTCCCCGGCCTCGACGCCCCGAAGTACTTCAGCGCCCTCCTCTTCCGGCCCCGCCGTCTCACCTGCGCCGGCTGCGGGGCGGTCGCCGACTGGACGGCCGAGGAGCGGGGCGCAGGTCTGGTCGGCGCGGTGCCCGGCGGCACCGAGGACCCCTTCTTCCGGCGGCCGCTCTGGCTTCAGACCCGCTGTGCGGGACGGGTCCTGTGGGCCTACGACGAGGAGCACGTCGATGCTCTCGCCGCCTACGTGGGAGCCCGGCTGCGCGAGCGTCACGCCTCCCCGACGATGGCGATGTTCGCCCGTCTGCCGGCCTGGATGAAGTCCGCGGCGCGCCGTGACGAGGTGCTGGCCGGCCTGGAGACCCTCCGGGCCCTCGCCCGTCTCTCGGCCCCCGCCGACCGGTCGGACGCGGCCCACGAACGCGGGGACCGCCCGCAGCACAGCGGCAGCGTGCTCTTTCGCGGCGGCCCCTACTAAGGGCTGTCCGGCCAGGGATTGCGGGACAGCCCTTGGGGGAGCGCTGCCGCAGGCAGGGCAGCCGGGCCCGAAGACGCCTGCTGCTCGGCCGTACCAAGCGTCAGAGCACGGCGAGTCGTTCCACCAGCAGCTCGGCTCTCCGCTCGGCGTCCCCCGGGGGCAGCCGTCCCGCCCGGGTCAGGGTCGCCAGCCCGTGCAGGGATGCCCAGAACACCTCGGTGAACAGTCCCGGGTGGACGCCGTCCCCGGCGACCTCGCCGAGAGTCTCCAGGAGGGCGGCGAAGGCGTCCTTCAGAGGCTCCGGGGTCTCCTCGGCCGCGAACGCCAGGCCGCCGTCGAGCTGGAACATGGCGTCGTAGACCGCCGGATTGCGTACGGCGAATGCGAGGTAGGCGCGGGCGAGAGCGGTGACCCGGGCGGGCGGGCCGTCCGCGGCGGAGGTCGCGGCCCGAAGCGCCGCGGCCATCTCGGCAGCGCCTTCGAGGGCGACGGCGCCGATGATCTCGCGCTTGCCGCGGAAGTGGCTGTAGAGGACGGGCTGGCTGTACTCGATGCGCTCGGCGAGGCGGCGGGTGGTGACCGCGTCCCAGCCCTGCTGCTCGGCGAGTTCACGGGCTGTCGCCACGATGAGGCGCTCGCGGACCCCCCGTTCACGCTCCTTGCGTTCCTGAACCGACATGACTCGATCCTAGCACCGCTAGACAATCAAGCAGCAGTAGTACTAGCGTTGCCTCACCAGCTAGCAACGCTAGAAAACAGAGGGGTCATCATGCTCAACGCACTCGAGGTGTTCACCACCGTGACCGTCGGCCTGATGGTGGGAGTGGAGTTCTCCGTCGCCTTCGTCATCAACCGGATCTTGGATGCGCTCCCCGACGACAGTGGTCAACTCGGCCGCGCACACGGGGGCCGGATGCTCGGCGCCGTGATGCCGGTCTGGTACATAGGCTCGCTCGTCCTCGTCGCGGTCTGGGCCGTCGCCGGATGGGGCCACCGGGGCGCCGGCCTTGTCGTCACCGCCGGTGGGCTGCTGATCCTCAGCGTGATCATGTCGATCGCGCTGCTCGTCCCGATCAACAACCGGGGCAAGACGTGGACCCCTGAGAACCGGCCTGCCGACTGGAAGCAGCAGATGAACCGCTGGGACCGCTTCCACTACGTCCGCGTCGCGGTCATCGTCGCCGCCTTCGCCCTGCTGGTCGCCGCCCTCGCCTGACTCGGGGCGGATGTGCAACCGTTGGGTTGCATCAAGTCCAGGGCTGTGCAACTCTGGGCTTGCAAGTTACTGGCGGCGATGAACGGAGTCAGCTCATGAGCGAGGACCGGATCGAACGCGAAACCCTGATCGAGGCCCCCCTGGAACGGGTCTGGTCGCTGGTGGCCCAGCCCGGGTTCTGGGTGGCCGACAAGGCGAGCCTGCCCGGCACGGTGGCCGAGGAAGGGGCAGTGATGATCGCGAAGCACCCCGAGCACGGCGACTTCCCGGTGCGCGTGGAGAAGGTCGAGCCGCCGACGTACCTGGCGTACCGCTGGACCAGCGCTTTCCCCGGGGAGGAGCTGCGCGAGAACAACAGCACCCTCGTGGAGTTCACCTTGGCCCAGGAGGGCGACCGGACGCGGCTGCGTGTCGTCGAGAGCGGGTTCGCGGCGCTGGCAGGTTCCCAGGAGCTGCGCAGCCAGAACCTCAAGGACCACAGCGGAGGCTGGCCCCTGGAGCTCGACGCGCTCAAGGCCCGCGCGGAACAGCCTTCCACGTGACGGAAGAACCTCCCGGCGCGGCCGAGGTCGTCGACAGCGTCCTCGGTGCGCTGGCCGATCCGACGCGACGCCGACTGCTCGATCTGCTCGCCGCACAGGGCGAGGCCACCGCGACGACGCTCGCCGAGGGGCTCCCCGTATCGCGCCAGGCAGTGGTCAAGCACCTCGCCGTTCTGGATGCCGCCGGTCTGGTGACCGGCGGCCGGGTCGGACGCGAGGTCCGCTACACGGTGCGGCCCGCGGCGCTGGACGCGACGGCACGGTGGATGGCCACGCTCGCCACCGACTGGGACCGGCGGCTGGCCGACATCAAACGCGTCGCCGAGGCGGCCGAGCGGGAATCGCCCTCGACACGACCCGACTGAGGAGGCATCCATGGATACGACAGAACTGCGCAGCGCCTACGGCAGGTTGCTCGACGCCGCGGCGACCCCCGACCTCGGCGACGCCGACGACGGAGGGTGGAACGCCGACCGGATCCTGGCGCATGTCCTCAGCGTCGATGCCGCAACCGCGGCGGTTGCTCTCGGTGTTGTGGCCGGCGCGCGGCCCGCCTTCGACAACCGGGTCTCCCTCGACACCTGGAACCTTGGGCGGATCATCGCCGAGCACTCGGGCAGGGCGGACCTGATCGATCACGTCCGCAGCCAGGCCGCCGTCCTCTGCGACATCGCCGATCGGCTCAACGAGCAAGCCGCCTCGGTCCTGGTGCCGACGCTCCTGCTGTCCGACGACGAGTTGGTGCTGGACGGGCCGATCCCGCTGTCGAGCCTCATCGACGGCCTCGCCGAGAGCCATGTGCCGGGGCATACCCGACAGCTCCTGGACCTTCCCACTGTGCCCGGGAAGCCCTGACGGGCCAGGCTCCGGCGAGTTCAGCCGGCAGCAGGCAGCTGCTGGGCGAAGCGGCGGACCGCATCGGTGAAGGCGTCCGGATCATCGAAGTTCGCGAGATGTCCTGCCCGCGGGATCAATTCGACGCGGGCGTACGGATGGGCGCGGACGAAGTCCGACTCGCCGGACCGGAAGACGGTGTCCTTCTCGCCGTTCAGGATGAGCACGGGAGCCGCCACATGACGCATCGCACCTGCGTCGAAGCGGCCCAGCACCTCGCCCCAGGCGGCCGGCAGGGTGTGGAAGGCGTAACCGGAAAGGATGGTCGCGTCGACCACCTCGGGTGCGTAGAGCCGGCGCAGCAACCGGTCGTTCCACCGGGTCAGCCGGTCCGCCGGTATGCGGGGGACGAGCCCGGCCGCCCACCGGTACGGCCTTGCCCACGGGCCACGGGTCGAGGCACTGGCCCCGGCGAGGACCAGCCCTCGCAGCTGCTCGGGGCGGCGTCGCGCGAACTCCAGCGAGGCGTATCCGCCGAGCGAGTGGCCGACGACGAGAGCCGGTCCGCAGCCGAGCGAGTCCACCGCGGAAGCGATGATCTCCGTCGCCGCGTTCAGGCTCCAGGGCTGGGCGGAGCGGGCGCCGTGTCCGGGCAGGTCGACGGCAACCACCGGGAAGTCCTCTTGGAGTGCGGCGAGCTGTGGACTCCACTGTCCCGCGCTGAACCGCGTCCCGTGCACGAAGACGATGGGCGGTGCACCCGCAGCCGTCATGAGTCCCCCCGGATCAGTGCTCTCCTGCGGCCGACCCTACCGGCGGGCCGTCCAGGACCGGGGCGTGGAGATGCCGGCCAGGGGATGCTCGGTCGCGGCGCGACACGTCCTCCGCCGGACCTGCCCCTGCTGCCCACGCGCAACGTCGATCTCGTACGCACCAGGGACACCGGGGTAAGCGCGGAGGGAAATCCGTGAAGCTCAGCGGTAGACGCGCCGTGTGCGCAATGCTGTTGCAGCGTCTCCCGCCGAGAATCCGTATCGGCGCCATGCGCCGACTGGGCCGACTCCCTAGCGAGGTCCCTTGCCGAGCTTGCCAGACTTCACGGCTTCACTGGGCAGCTTTTTTGCCTTGATAGGTATACACCCCGCCATTATCGCTCTCGTGACATTGGCCTACGCGGTCGAATCGTACGTAACGAATGCTCAGAATGCGATGAAGCTGGCGAGGGCGACCCGGCGCGCCGGAAGCGCAGGAATTGCCAGGCTCCTCGGCAAGCCACTCCCGCGGCTCGTCATCACATTGATGATCACTGCCATGGTGATCGTCGTCCAGTACGTCATGCTCCGGCTCGCCTGCATCGTCGGCAGCATCATTTCGTCGGCCTTCGACCCTGAGCGGCGAGACCGCTTCGCCAATTTGCCTTTCGATTCACTTCTCGAAATGGAATCACTGTCGCCCTATCTGCACACGGACATGATATCCGTCGGGTTCACCTCATGTGCCGCCCTCCTCATGCTCAACGCCTATCGCGGCGGCGATTCGAGCAGAGGTCTGACGTACCTGCTGGCCGCACCGTGCAACCTGATCGCGTTCGGCTTTCTCTCCATGGTGGCCATTACGCTGGTGATCGACTTCTTCCTGTTCGGGATTCCCTATGTCCTGTCGGGAGGTGAGTTCGTCAACATCAGCTTGAGCGCTGATTGGGTCACCGATCCGAATGGCTATGTGATGGCCATAGCGTCTGGCATTTACACGGTCACCGCCGTGGTCGCCGTAGAGGGGGCGCGGCTTGTCGGGAGGCTGTTCCGGGAGGCTCCGGCTTGAGCCGTGGCGTGTGCGGGGCGTGGCAAGCAGTCGCTGATCGGCGGTTACGAGGGCATGCGGTGCTTGCCGCGCAGTACGTCGACGTAGCTGCGGACATCGCGCTCGGTGGGCAGGCCGGCCGGGGCCTCCTGCTCCGCCGGGGCGGGTGTGCGGCAGGGGCGGCAGAGACCGTCGGGCAGCGACTCGGCGGGTCCGGGGCGGCCGCATTCGGTGCACTCGACCAGCAGGCGGCGTGCCGGGGTGTCCGGTGCGGGTGCGGCGTCGGGCAGCTGGGCCGGGATCTTGTCGAGGAGCCGGCGGCGGACGAATCCGACGGGGGAGCCGACCTGCTCCGGGAGCCCGGAGGTGAGTGCCTGGGTGAGGTAGTCGGCGCTCACGCCGCGTACGAACCAGGCTGCGGCCAGGTCTTCCAGGGCGTCGCAGTCGGAGGCGGAGAGCGCGAGCCGGGGTTCGGCGCGGCCCAGTCGGGCCAGGGCGAGGTATGCGGGGGAGGGGGCTTCGGCCGGTGCCGGTTCCGGTTCCGGTTCCGGACTCCGCTGCTGCGGTACGGCTGCGGCGACCGGGGGCTCGGCCTGGCGGTCCGCTTCCGCGGTGACCGGGTACGGCGCGGGAGCGGTGGCGGTCGTCGGCCCGGCTGCCCGGCCGCTCTCGGCGTCGAGGTGGGCGGCCCACCATTCGTTGTCGCGGGCGGTGCGCGACCAGAAGGTGAGGGTGACCCAGCGGCTCTGCCCGAGGGCCTCGACCCGGCACCGTACGTGGCGCAGGTGCCCGGCAACGCCCAGGGCGCGCAGGGCGGTTCCGATGGCCATCTGCCCGTACAGGGGAAGGTCCTTGGCCAGCGACTTGATGTCCATGGCCGCACCGTCGGGCAGGAGGTCGACGTATCCGGCGATGTACCGCTCGCGCTCCGGCAGCAGTGCGAAATCGGCTGCCCCGGGCGGGCGTTGGCCGGGCGCGGAGCGCTTGCCGTAGCCGCGGTGGGCTTTCCGGTACGGGCGTGAGGGGCGTGCGGGTGCGCGCAGGGCGGAGTTAGGCTGCTCGGTAGCCACGAGATCGGGTCCTAACGATCTTGGGGTGAGACCCCGGCCTGGTGCGACCAACACCGCGTCGGGGTCGTTCAGTTGTGGGAACCGTAAGCAGGCGCGACACTCCGCCGCAAGTCGGTCACGATTAGTCATACTTGCTGGCCGTGACGGGTCGGGGAGGGTGGGAAGGTTCTTCCCCACCCTTCTTTTGCCTACCGGGTGAAAGGCACCGCTCGAATCCAGGACCCCGGATCCCGGCCCCCGGATCCCGAAGCTCGAGCGCCGGGCCGGGGCTTGCCTCCGTACCCTCGAAAGAGCGAACCGACCCGGTCCGGCGCTCGGGTCCCGGGTCTCGGGATCCGAGCTTCGGACCGGGTCGGTGCGGGGATCAGATGCGGACCGCGGCCTGGTAGCTGCCGATGGTGCTCATCGATTCGTAGCGGACGTAGGCGCCCGGGTACGGGGCGTGCAGCACGGTGTTGTTGCCCGCGTAGAGGCCCACGTGCGAGGTGTTGCTGAAGAAGACCAGGTCGCCCGGCTTCAGCTGGCTGCGCGCGATGTGGGTGCCCCTGTTGATCTGGGTGAACGTGGTGCGGGTGATCTCGACACCGGCCTGGGCGTAGGCCCACTGGGTCAGACCCGAGCAGTCGAACGAGTTGGGGCCCGTGGCCGTGCGGACGTACGGCATGCCCACGCGCGTGTCGGCGGCCTGGAGGGCGGCCGCGCCGAGGGCGGACGCGGGGACCTCGTTGCCGAGTTCGACACGGTCGCCGGCGGCACGGCTGGCGCGCTGCTCCCCCTCGGCCATCTTGGCGCGGTCGGCGGCGGTCAGGGTGTTCAGCAGGCGCTGGGCCTCGCCGAGCTTGCTCTGGAACTTCTGCTTGTTCCGGCCGAGCGACTCGCGTACGTCGGCGAGGGTGCCGAGCTTCTCCTGGGCCTCCTTGCGCTGCTGCGCGAGGGTGCGCTGCTTGGCCTTGATCTTCTGGAGCGACTCGGCCTGCTTGGCCGTCAACTGGTCAAGCGCGGAGGCCTGATCGAGGAAGCTGTCCGGGTCCGAGGCGAGGAAGAGCTGCACCGAGGGGTCGATTCCGCCGGACCGGTACTGCGCGGTGGCGATCGAGCCGAGCTCCCGCCGCAGGGTGTTGAGGTCGGCCTGCTCGCGGGCGACCTTGTCCTGGATCGCGTCGACCTGCTTCTTGAGCTTGTCCTGCTGTTCCTTGGCCCCGTTGTACTTCTCGGTGGCGGCCTCGGCCTCGTGGTAGAGCTTGTCGACCTTCGCCTTGACCTCGCTCTTGGTCGGCTTGGGGTCGGCGTGGGCTGCCTGGGAGGTCAGTGCGACGGCAGCGGCGGCGGTCGCGGTGAGCACGGTCACGCGGGTGCGGCTCGGCTGTTTGGGGCGACGGTGGGACGCCACGAAGGCGACTCCTTCCTCCTCGAGCCGTACCGGGCTGTGGGGCGGTGAATCCCCGGCTCCGTGCACGTCACGGACTCGACGGTGTCTTCGCTGTCACCCCGGATGGGTGATCAATCGTGCGAAGATCCGAGCCTCGACCCTAGTGAACATCTTGTGCCCAGTTCAATCAGTAACGGAGGAATATCGACACACGAGGAACATCCTTTACCCACATCACACGGTGCGTAACGCGGAATTGACGGTCCGTTCTGAAAGCCGTGAGGTGCCCGTCGCGACGCCGATCGCTGTTCGGCAACGGCTCCGGACGGGACGTGTCAGTTCTGGTTCACCGGCCAGACCGCTGCCGGATCGCAGTGGTCGGGGCAGGCCAGAAAGTAGACCTCGTTGCCGAGGAACAGCAGGTAGGTGCCCACGTCGACGCCGTCCGGCTGCACCGGTTGGCCCGGGTGGACGGCGAACTCCATGTTCTCCGGCACCTGGCAGACGTAGACGAGATCGGCGCCGCACGCACACCTGAAGTGCTCGGGACCCTGCGCCCAGGACGGCGTACCGCCCACCTTGAACCCCTGGGCCCCGCACCCGTACGGGTCGGCCGTGTCCACGAAGGGCCGCAGGGTCAACGGCAGGGCGCACACGGACGGTTCGGCGTCCGCGAGCGGCAGTACGGCGTTCCGCTGGAGCAGCACACGCCAGAACGGCCCCGGACAGGAAGGCTGCGGGGCATCCCAGTAGCGGGCACGAGCCGGCCGTCGGCCACCTGGGGGTCGGACGCGTCGCTGTGCGTACGGCAGTGGAAGACCAACAGGTGGTCCCCGCCGAAGGGTTCGAGCTCCGAGGGAACGTCGAACTGGAGGAACAGCGCCATCCGCTCGCCGCAGAAGCACTCGGGCCAGGCCTGGCCGCTGTCGAGGAACGGCCGGCCGCCCAAGGAGTTCCGCGCCGGCCGGTCCAACGGCTCGGACCCGATCTCGATGGCGTGGGCGGGCAGCGGTTCCCGCGTCCCGCTCGAAGTGCTCCCGGTCATCCGGTCACTCTAAAGGCCGCCCTGAGGGCTGCCCGGAGGACCTCCGTGAGGACCTCCGTGACTACCTCCGTGAGGACCTCCGTGAGGCAAGGGGCCCTGTGTGCCGGGGAGCCGGACCGTGACGAGGAGACCGCCTGCGGGGCGGGGGACGAGTTCGAGGGTCCCGTCGTGGGCGCGGACGATGCTCTGCACGATGGCCAGACCGAGCCCGGCGCCGGCGTGCTCGTCGGTGCGTACACGGTCCGTTCCGCGCCGGAAGGGTTCGGTGAGGGCCGGTACCAGTTCCGGTGGGATCCGGCGGCCCGTGTTCTCGACCCGCAGCACGCTCGCGCCTCCGTGCGTCCCGGTGTGGACCGTCACGGTGCCGCCGGCGGGGAGGTCGTCGGCGGGGAGGTTGTGGACGATGGCGTTCTGGACGAGGTTCGTCACCATCCGCAGCAGCAGCTCCGCGGAACCGCTGGTCCGGGCCACCCCGCCGGTGACGTCGAGGGTGATCCGGCGCTGTTCGGCGAGGGGGAGCAGCGTCTCTGCGGCTTCCTCGGCGACGAGGGAGAGGTCGACGCTCTCGCGGGTGAAGTTGCCGCGGTCGCCGCGCCCGAGCAGCAGGAGGGCCTCGGTGAGGTCGATCGCTCGCGTATTGACAGCCTGCAGACGTTCGACGAGTTCGTCCCGGTCCCGTGTGGGGTCCTTGCGGGCGACGTCGAGGAGCGTCCGCGTGATCGCCAGCGGTGTGCGCAGTTCGTGGGAGGCGTTCGCGGCGAACCTCTGCTGCTCGGCGACGTGGGACTCGAGCTGTTCGAGCATCGAGTCGAACACGTCGGAGAGTTCCCGGAACTCGTCCTGGCGGCCCTTCAAGCGGATCCGGTGGGACAGCGACCCCTTCCCGGCCCTCCGTGCCGCATCAGTGATCTGAGTGAGCGGCGCGAGCATCCGGCCGGCGAGGATCCAGCCCCCCAGCAGGCCGAGCACCAGCAGGAACACCAGCACCGCGGCCGCCCTCGGAGCGAACACACGCAGGAGGTTGGACCGGACGGGAAAGACACCACCGGTGGGGGTGCCGGTGGAACCGGGGACGATGAGCGCCTGCTCGGGTACGTAACGCAGGAGGAACACCCACACCGCGGCGAGCAGCAGGGCGCCGGCAATCATGAGGAACGCGGCGTAGCTGAGGGTGAGCTTGAGTCGGACACTCGGACCGGGCGCTCTATCCACGGTCTCCTCCCGCGTGCCCGGCCCCCGGCCGGATGTCGATGCGGTAGCCGACGCCGGGCACCGTGGCGATGACCCATGGTTCGCCGAGCCGTTTGCGCAGTGCGGAGACGGTGATGCGCACGGCGTTGGTGAGAGGGTCGGCGTTCTCGTCCCAGGCCCGTTCCAGCAGCTCCTCGGCGCTGACGACCCCGCCCTCGGCGGCGACGAGGACTTCCAGAACGGCGAACTGTTTGCGGGTGAGCGCGACGTAGCGTCCGTCGCGGAAGACCTCCCGGCGGAAGGGATCGAGCCGCAGGCCCGCGATCTCGCGGACAGGGGGCCGGGCGTACGCGCGCCTGCGGTCGAGTGCCCGCAGCCGCATCACCAGCTCCCGCAGCTCGAACGGTTTGGTGAGGTAGTCGTCGGCGCCGAGCGCGAACCCGGAGGCCTTGTCGTCGATCCGGTCGGCAGCGGTGAGCATGAGGATCGGGATGCCGCTGCCGGACGCGACGATGCGCCGCGCGACCTCGTCGCCGGAGGGGCCGGGGATGTCGCGGTCGAGGACCGCGAGATCGTAGGAGTTGACCCTGAGCAGTTCCAGGGCGGAGTCACCGTCGCCCGCGATGTCGGCGGCGATCGCCTCCAGCCGCAGGCCGTCACGGACGGCTTCGGCCAGGTAGGGCTCGTCCTCCACGATCAGTACGCGCATGTCCGAAGCCTAAGCAGCAGACCGTGTCGCCGACGTATGCGAAGTCGCGCGCCCACCGGCCGCACGGCTCAGCCTGCCAGTGCCGGCTCGGGGCGGGGCCGGTCCGACGGCGCCTGCGCCCTGGTGCGCCACCAGCGGCGCGACGCCAGCCCGGCCAGTACGGCGCCGGTGGCGTTGACCAGTACGTCGTCCACGGAGGACACCCGGTCCAGGTCCAGGACGTACTGCGCGGTCTCGACCAGGACCGAGCAGCCCGCCCCGAGGGCCAGGACCCGTGGCAGGGACGCCAGTACCGCGAACCGCATCGGGGCGAAGAACCCCAGCGACGCGAAGACCAGCAGATTGCCGACGATCCCGAGCGGCCCCATCGTGACCAGGTCCCGCAGCGGAACCAGGCTCACCCGCGCGGGGACGATGCCGGCTCCGCCGCCCGGCATCATGGTCAGCCAGAGGAACGGCACCGTCCCGTGGACCATGCCCACCTCGGCCACCGACATCCGCCACGCCGACGTGGCGTCGGCAGCACGCCGGACGCGCGCCAGAACCCACACCACGAGCACGGCCAACGGCAGCGCGACCAGGGTCATGAGCACCACACCGTTGAACGTGTCCCAGCAGCCGTGCCACCGCCCGGCCGCACACCTCGGAGCGGCCATCAGCAGCGGCCCCCGAATGACGAACAACGCGCTCGCCGCGCCGAGGCCCGCCAGGCTGAGGAACACGACCCTGCGGGTGCGGCGGGGCGTTGCTGACCGGGGTGCGTTGTGGACCATGGCAGCCATTGAAGGCGGAAGCCTGTTGCCACGGCGTATGCGATTTTCGATATGCCCGCGATATGCCCGCGAGACACGGAGCCTCCGGCCGGTACCCCGGGTCGTAGGGCTACAGCAGGGCTTCCGGCCCGTCGGCGTCGAGGGCCGAGAGGCGTTCCCGTACGGCGGTGACGAACGCGTCGTCATCCGCGAGGTCCCGCGCCCCCAGTACGGCGAGCAGCCCGCGCACCGGTTCGTCTCCGGACCCCGTCCAGGCCGCACGGATGCGGTCGGCGGCGGGGTCGTCCAGCGGCTGGTCCCGGGTGTGGCGCATCCATGCCGCGAGGGCGCCGGTGAGGACCGTGGAGGGCCTGCCCGCGACCTGGATCTCGCGCAGCGGCGCGAGCCACCGTTCGGGGACCTTCTGCGAGCTGTCCGTGGCGATCTGCCGCAGCAGGTGCCGCATGGCGGGGTTGGAGAAGCGCAGGACGAGTCCGTCGACGTACCCCTCGACGTCGAGGCCGGCGGGCAGGCTGCCGGCGACCTCGGCGGCGTAGGCGCGCAGGACCGGCTCCCCCCACGGGGCGGTCATCGCATCGGCGACGCTCTCCCGGCCGTCCGCGACACCCAGGCAACTCAGCAGCGTGTGCGCACCGTTGAGCAGACGCAGTTTCATCACCTGGTAGGGGGCGACGTCCGGGACGAAGAGCGCGCCGGTGTCCTCCCAGCGGGGCCGGTCGGCGGCGAAGGTGTCCTGCAGTACCCACTGGGTGAACGGTTCGCCGATGACCGCGCCCTCGTCGCGGACACCGAGGACGGCCCTCGCGGCATCGCGGTCGGCCGCCGTCGTCGCGGGGACGATGCGGTCGACGACCGTGGACGGGAAGGCGACCGCGTCCTCCATCCACGTCAGGAGCGCGTCGCGGTCCGCCCAGCCGGAGGCCTCGACGTACTCGCCGACCAGCCGGGCGACGACGGCACCGTTGTCGGCCATGTTGTCGCAGGGCACCACGGACAGGGGCGCCCCGGAGGTGATCCGACGGGTGCGCAGGCCGTGCGCCAACTGCGCCACGACGGTGGCCGGGACGGGGGCGCCCGCCAGGTCGGCGGCGACCAGCGGGTCACGGGTGTCGAGGCTGCCGTCGGCAGATCGCCGGTAGCCCTTCTCGGTGACCGTGGTCGTCACGACCGTCACGTCCGGCGAGGCGAGCAGGTCGCGCAGTCGGGCCGCGTCGTCCACGGCGTGGCGGACCTCCGTGAGCTGCCCGACCACGCGGGTGCGGGGGCCCTCGGGGGCGCGCAGGGTCAGCGAGTACAGCCCGTCCTGCGGGGCGAGTTGCTCGACGACGGAGCGGCCGCGCTGCGAGAATCCGGCGATGCCCCACCCTCCGCCGTGAAGGGCCTCCGCCTGCTCGGTGTGAACGGCCTGATGGGCCCGGTGGAAGGCGCCGAGTCCCAGGTGGACGATCCGGGTGCCCAGTGCCCGCGGGTCCACGAGCGGTCCGGTTCCGGCGGGCAGGGCGCCGAGCGTCGCGTACGAGAGCCTGTTCACCAGTCGTGCACCGATCCGTCCGAACGGCGGCCCACCGGAAGGTACTTGGGGTCGTACGGGAAGCGGGCCGCGGCCTCCTCGTCCAGCTCGACGCCGAGGCCGGGGGCGGCGGAGGGGTGCAGGGCGCCGTCGCGGAGCTCGTAGGTGGGGCGGAACACCTCGTGGGTGACCGGGGCGTGCTCCATGTACTCCTGGATCCCGAAGTTGGGGACCGTCACATCGAGGTGGACCGCCGCGGACATGCTGACCGGCGAGAGGTCGGTCGCACCGTGTGAGCCGGTACGCACCTGGTACAGCTCGGCGAGGTTGAAGATCCGCCGCACATGGGTGATGCCGCCGGCGTGGGCGACCGAGCAGCGGATGTAGTCGATGAGGCGCTCGGAGATGAGCTGCTGGCAGTCCCAGATCGAGTTGAACACCTCACCGACGGCGATCGGTGTCGTCGTGGCCTGCCTGATCTGCCGGAAGTTCTCCTGGAGTTCGGCCGGGGACGGGTCCTCCATCCAGAACAGCCGCAGGTCCTCCAGGCGCGCGCCGAGCCGGCCCGCCTCGGTGGGGGTGAGGCGGTGGTGGACGTCGTGCAGCAGATGGAAGTCGAAGCCGAACTTCTCCCGGATGTCGGCGAGATAGCGGGGCGCGAAGTCCAGGTACCGCTCGGTGTCCCAGAGCTGCTCCTCGGGGAGGCCCGCCGAGGCGGGCTCGTAGACGGAACCCTTGCGGACGCCGTACGTGCCCGCCACACCCGGCACCGCGGCCTGGGCGCGGATCGCGCGGTAGCCGTCCTCCCTGAACCGGGCGACATCGTCGATGAGTTCACCGACGGTGGCACCGCTCGCATGACCGTAGACCAGGGCGCCCTCGCGGGCCTTGCCGCCCAGCAGGTCGTACACGGGCATGCCCGCGACCTTGCCCTTGATGTCCCAGAGCGCGGTGTCGACGGCGGCGATCGCCGTCATGGTGACCGGGCCGCGACGCCAGTAGGCACCCTTGTAGAGGTACTGCCACATGTCCTCGATGCGGTCGGCGTCACGGCCGATGAGCAGCGGTACGAGGTGGTCGTTCAGGTACGACGCGACGGCGAGTTCACGGCCGTTGAGAGTGGCGTCGCCGAGGCCGGTCACACCGTCGGAGGTGGTCAGCTTGAGGGTGACGAAATTGCGGCCCGGCGAGGTGATGATGACCTTCGCCTGGGTGATGGTGGCCATGGTGCAGCCCTTCGGGGAGCGAGGTGATGGATCAGTTGCGGGCGAGGGACCCGGCGCGCGGGGCGGCGGTCTCGGCACCCGGTGCTGCGGTCTCCCCCCGGCCCCAGTCGGCGTACTCGATGCCGCCGCGCTTGCCGGGTGCCGTCTCCGGCATGAAGAGCAGGGCCACGATGCTGACCGTGATGAGCGCGGCCACGTAGAGCGCGACCCAGGTGTAGGAGCCGTCACCGGCGATCAGCAGGGCGGTGGCGACGACGGTGAACGGGCCGCTGGCGATCATCGAGCCGAACTGCCAGACCACGGAGACACCGCTGTAGCGGGCGCGGGCCGGGAACAGCTCGGGGAAGTAGGACGCCTGCGGCGCGTAGGTGCCGGCGTGGCCGAGCGCGAGGCCGGCGATCAGCAGGAGCACGACGAGGACCATGCTGCCGCTCTCGATCGCCTTGAACGCGGGGACGACGAGCGCCAGGTTGAGGACCGCGGCGGCCAGGTAGACGGGGCGGCGGCCGACCTTGTCGGTGAGCCTGCCGATCAGCGGGATCGCGACGAGTTCGCAGGCGATGGCGATCATCACGGCGTTGAGGACCATGCTGTCGTCGATGCCGTGCTCCTTGGCGTAACTGACCAGGAAGACGGTGTAGAAGGGGAAGACCGCGGCCTCGACGAACTTGGTGAACAGACCGCCGAACACCTCCCGCTTGTGGTCGCGGGCGAGCAGCTTCAGGGGAGCGACCTGGTGTGCCTGCGTCTCCTTGGCGGCCTTGAAGGTCTCCGACTCGTTGACGCGCATGCGCACGAACAGGCCGATGAGGACGACGAACGCGCTCAGCAGGAAGGGCACGCGCCATCCCCAGGAGACGAACGCCTCCTCCGAGAGCAACGAGGTGAGCAGGGCGAACAACCCGGTCGGGATCAGGTACGCGGCCGGCGAACCGAGCTGCACGAAGCTGGCGAACATGCCGCGCTTGCCCGGCGGTGCCGCCTCCGCGGTGAGCAGGACGGCGCCACCCTGCTCACCGCCCACACCGAATCCCTGGATCAGGCGGACCAGGACGAGGATGACGGCGGCCCAGATGCCTATCTGGTCGTACGTCGGCATCAGGCCCACCGCGAAGGTGCCGAGGCCGGTGAGGAGCAGGGTGAAGACGAGAGCCTTCTTGCGGCCGACACGGTCACCGATGTGACCCCACACCAGGCCGCCCAGCGGGCGCGCGAAGAACCCGACGGCATACGTCGAGAACGCGGCCAGGGTGCCCACCGCGGGGTCCACCTCGGGGAAGAACACCTTGTTGAACACCAGCGCGGACGCGGTGCCGTAGATGAAGAAGTCGTAGTACTCGGCGATGGTGCCGACCACGGAAGCGCCCACGGTGCGGCGCAGCTCCTCGGGCGAAGCCTCGCCGGGTGCGGTCGTCCTCTCGGGGGTGGTCCTCTCGGGGGTGTGCTCGCTCATCTGCCTGCCTCCTTGCAGGTAAAAGATCACGTGGTCAGTCGCGTGAAGGACCACACAATCTAGATCGCGTCGGCTACCATACAAGTACTTCAGGCAACGTCAAGAGTGGGAGGGGCAACGATGGTCTTGTCCACAGGACTGCACGCCGCCCGGGCGCAGGGACGCAACACCCGGCAACTGGTGCACGAGCTTCTGCGCACACGGATCGTGCTGCTGGAGATCCTGCCGGGCACGGCCCTGTCGGAGAACGACCTGGCCGCCGAGCTCGGCGTCAGCCGCACCCCCGTACGGGAGAGCCTGATCCTCCTGGCCGAGGAGGGGCTGGTCGACGTGTATCCCCAGCTCGGCACGTTCGTGGCGCGGATCAAGGAGCGGGACATCGCCTCCGCCCAGTTCGTCCGCGAGGCACTGGAGCTGGCCGCCCTCCGGGACTCCGTGACACGCGCCGGTGCGCGGGACGTGCTGGAACTGCGCGCCCTGCTCGCCGCGCAGTCCGAAGCGGAACAGCAGTCCGACCCCGAGGCCTTCTTCAAGCTCGACGAGGAGTTCCACGCCCGCCTCATGGCGGCCGGCGGACACCCCGAGGTGTGGTCCGTCGTCAGCCACGCGAAGGCGCACCTCGACCGGGCACGGCGCCTGTCACTGCCGCTCGAGGACCAGCTGCCGCTCCTCATCCGCCAGCACACCGACGTCGTCGACGCACTGGAACGCCGGGACGTCGACGGTGCCGATGCCGCGCTGCGGGGACACCTGCGGCAGGTCTTCGCCGACGTCGACACGATCCGCACGCGCCACCCCGACCTCTTCGCCGACACGGACGCACCGCCGCGCCCGCGCCGCGAGCCGCGTCGGCGTGCGGAGGGGTGAGGGTGGGGCTGTGGGCCCTGAGGCACGGAGCTGGCCAGGGGCGCGCCCTCAGTAACGGGGCTCGCTCACGGCAGGCGCCGGCCTGAAGGGTTTCCACCGGGAGTGTTTAGGCTGCAGGGCATGAATGCGGCCGTGACCAGCAGTGGAACCTGTGAGCCCGTCATGCTCGACGTGGCGGAGCTGACGTCTGATCCCCACCTTTGGGCGCGGTTCGCCGAGTCGGCCCATCAGATCCTGGCGGACCTGGTCCGTGGAGGTGCGGCACTCGGCTGGGTCGAACCTCCCTCGCGTGACGAGGTGGCGGAACTGCTCGACCACGTCGTCTCTGCGGCACACGCCGGTGATGCGGCCCTGCGTGCCGCTTACACCGACCGCCGGCTGGTCGGGCTGGGGTACTGGCTGCGCTACGAGCGACCGACCCATCGTCCGCACGCCGATCTGGAGAAGATCGCGGTGGATGCCGCTGCCCATGGTCGAGGCGTCGGCCGAGCGCTGACCGCTGCCTTGATCGCTGACGCAAGGAAAGCGGGAATCGAGGTCCTCACCCTGGACGCCCGTGGCGACAACAGCCAAGCGCTGCACCTCTACCGGTCGCTGGGTTTCAGCGAATACGGCCGTCTGCCGGACTTCGTCGCCGTCGGCGCACGCCGCTACGACAAGGTCTTCTGCATGCTGGACCTCCGCCGAGAGGGGTGACACCTCTTCGCCCGATGGGCCGTAGGAACCGTCAGAGCTTCGGTACGACCGTGAACGGAAGCCTCTCTGCCCACTCGGCCGGCGCTATGGCGCCCGCATACCGTGAGCTGAGGCGGGACGCTGTCCGTCAGACGTTCAGCTCAGATCCCCCTCGCGCACCGCGCCGATGAAGTCTGCCCACGCTGCGGCACGTATATGGAAGCGTCCTTCGTGCGGCCGCTTGCTGTCGCGTACGGAGGCGCCGAGGGGGGAGACGGCTGTCTCCACGCACTCGGTCTCGTTGCCTCCGCTGTAAGAACGTCCTCGATCGCGCCCAGCAGCGTTACGAAGCTGGGCTGGGTGCGGCCGCGTGATCTCCCCCGCAGGCAAGGTCTCTGGTCAGAAATCCGGGAGCGAACTGCGCGATCTCGGCCCGCAGGGCGGCAGGTGTGCGCCAGGATTCACCGGGGCGGCTCCTGTGACACATCCGGTGGCAGTTAGCACAGAGGAAGGCCAGGTCGTCCAGCTTGGTTTCGCGGGGCCCGGATAGATGGAGGGGCAGTCGGTGGTGAACCTCGATGTAGCCCTGCCCGAGGGGCCCGTAGAACTGGCCGAAATCGAAGGTGCAGACCTCGCACTGCAACGGGTGGCCCAGCTTCACGGCCCGTGCGATCTTGTTAGCCCTGAGGCCCCGGTCACGTTCGCGATGCAAGGCCCAGCGGGCGAGGAGGCGGCCCTCGATCGCCGAGTTTCCCTCAGTGTCTACTTCGTCTGGATCCACTGGAATCTTGTACAGCTCACCCGTGCCGATCCCCAGCCGCAGAGCTTCGGCAGCCTCAAGCATCTCGGAGGGCCGTGTGATGAAGGCTGTGATCACTTCCTTGTCCAGGCGCCCTCCCTTGGTAGGAGTGCCGACGTAGGCAGGATGGTTCGTCGCCAGGTCGGTGGTCTTGTGGCTGACACTTCCTGTGGACCTGAATTGCGGGGTCACCCGCGCGACACCTTCGTGGATGGGCAAGGAACGAAGCAGGCCGGAGAGGTCGAGCACCCGGGGGTCGCCCTCCCGGAGCTCACTCCAGCCGTTCTCGACCACGAGTGCGCAGGCCAGCAGCAGCTCGTCGTGGGTCCACGTAGGGATTCTCGGCATGGGCCATATCGTATGAGTGTTCGCTGTCACGTGTGGGGCGGTCGGAGCGCATTGATGTGTGACGCACACTTGAAGGCGGTCGCGTTGTCAGTGGGGTCTGTCACCCTCTGTGATGACTGGTGGGAACCGTGCCAGTCGGGCTCAGTTTGGAAGGAGGGTGCATGACCAGCACCGAGAGGACGTTCACCTCGGTTGAGATCTGCGCTGGGGCGGGTGGGCAGGCGCTAGGCCTGCACAATGCGCTGTTCCGGCATCTGGCGCTGATTGAGATCGATCCCCATGCGGTGGAAACCCTCCGAGAGAATGTGGAGGGGAACCCGGAATGGGAAGGCTGCCTGGTCAAGCAGGCCGATCTGACGGAGCTCAAGCCGCTGGATCTGAGGCTTGAGCTGGGGCTGGAGCCGGGGGAGCTTGATCTCCTGGCCGGCGGCGTGCCCTGCCCGCCGTTCTCAGTGGCAGGCAAGCAGTTGGGTCGGGACGATGAGCGGGACCTGTTCCCGGTCATGCTTGAGCTGGTCGACGAGCTTGAGCCCAAGGCCGTGATGATCGAGAACGTCCGAGGGCTTCTGGAGCCCGTGGAGAAGTTTCAGGGGTACCGAGAGGAACTGCTGGAACGCCTGGAGCTCATGGGCTACGAGAAGTGCTACTGGACGGTGCTGGAGGCCAAGGACTACGGCGTTCCGCAGCTGCGCCCTCGCGCCATTCTGGTGGCCATGAAGCGGGACTGCATCCCCTATTTCGTTGCTGCCAAGCCCGAGAAGCGCGAGCTGCGCACGGTGCGGGCCGCACTGGACGAGACGATGACTGCCCGCTTCACTGGCGTCGACGACCCGCGAGCAGCGAGCACGCTGAAGACCTGGCAAGAGAAGGCGCTCAAAGGTGTTGCCCCCACGCTCGTTGGCGGATCTAAGAAGCACGGTGGTGCTGATCTTGGTCCGACCCGGGCGAAGAAGGCATGGGAAGCGCTTGGCGTCTGCGGGCTGGGAGTAGCAAATGACTCGGCAGAAATGAAGCGGCAGGAGAGCCAGGAGCGTGACCTCTTTGCCGCTGCCGGGCCGAAGCTAACCGTCGAGCAGGCCGCGATCATCCAAGGCTTCCCACAGAGCTGGAAGTTCAAGGGCAAGAAGACTGCTGCTTACCGGCAAGTGGGCAACGCCTTCCCGCCGCCCGTTGCCCAAGCGGTTGGTGAGCAGATCATCGCCGCGCTCAAGGCTGCAAAGGCAGCCGGCGTCGTTGTCAGCGTCCGGGAGCAGCGGGCCGTGGCTGGCAAGCGGGACAGTGAGCAGCTCTTCACGCGGGCTGAGATTTCAATGCCGGCAGTTCCGAATCCGGCTGACCGCAGCAGCGATCGTGTGGGCGCAGTCGTCGGGTGACTCGTGTTCCCAGAACCGGAGCACCGTCCAGCCCGCGGCCTGGAGCCGCTCGTCGGTGTCCCGGTCGCGGGTGACGTTGCGCAGGACCTTTGCGGACCAGTAGCTGGAGTTGGTCTTCGGCGGGATGTAGTGGTCTGGGCAGCCGTGCCAGTAGCAGCCATCGACGAAGACGGCCAGCTTCGCCGGACGGAAGACGATGTCAGCCGTCCGGCGAAGGCCTGGCAGAGGCTTCGCAGCCACTCGGTACCGCAGGCCCTGGGCGTGCAGAAGCCGCCGGATCAGCAGTTCCGGCTTGGTGTCGCGGCTGCGGATCGCCTGCATGTTGCGGCGCCGTGCGGCGGATGAAGCCCAGGATCCTTCCGGAGCTTGCCAGGTGTCGTTGTTGCTTACCATTTTCGGGAATGCCAGCATTCTTTAGGATGTGCTTCTATTCGCCCTTAGTGCGCCCTGCACTGTTTTCCTGCTATGGGGAAATTGTGTCGAAATCTAGTCTGCGCGAGCGCATCTCATGGGCGCGATAATTCCTTCTTCCTTGTGGCCATTATAGGTCAAATCCGAGCTCGCAGGGTTCGCGAAGTGTGGGAATCGTCCCGGGTTGCAATCTGGAACATCGCGGGCCAGGGCGGCTGTCTGAGGTTCCCTTGAAGTGCTGAGGGAGGTTATTCGCGTCCGTGGTCTTGGGGTTTTGGGAAGGGATTCCGGGAATAAAGCTCGTGCGATTCTGGCAGGGGGTGCGCGTTATTCGGGCCTGAATGGCGTCCCGGTGCTTCCTGATCGATGGGAGTCCCCCAAGGCCTGTTACTGCTCAACTCCAGCCCTCGGATCGGTGCTGAAGGTGATGATCGCTTTTTAAGGATGAGGGCGCTACTGAGCTGATCTGGCCGTGCTCTCCTGCGCCTTTGGCAGGTGCGGTGCCGTCTCTACCGCGTCACCTGGCTGGGCGATGACCCAGAATTCCCCGTCGATCTCTGCCCGTGGGCGATTTCCGTGCTCGGGCCGGGCGCGCACGACGCGGTGTGCAACGAACTCTCCTTCCTCTGGCACCGGGCCACCGAGGTCTCTGGCCACTGCCTGGTGGCTTTGGTAGTCGCCAAGAACGATGATTCCCTCGGGGCGCAACGCGGGGCGGGCTCGTGTCTTGCTCCCCTCACGGACCCGCGCCATGTAGTCGAGTTGCTGGGCAGCAGTGCGCACGACGCCGCGGCCGATGCGCTTGCCGTGCACTGTCCGGAACAGCTCACGGACGCGTTCCTGCCCTTTGTTCTTGCCAGGAATCAGGATGCGCGCCCGCGTTGACGGGGAAAGGTGGAGCAGAATGTTCTCCGGCAGGGCAGCGTCCTTCCAGAGCCATGTGATCTTGCTCCTGTGCTCTGCCTTGACAGTGAACTTCATGTCCCGGTTGGTGCCGATGTTGAGCCACTCGCGTTCTATCCGCATGAGACCGGCGCTCCAGAGGCTCTTATAGTCATCAGCCCAGACGAGCAGGCACAGATGGCCTTCGGCCTCAGGAGGAATCATCCAGGAGCCGAACTTCTGTGAGTACTTGCAGTCGACGTCGATCCCTTCGATGCGGTAGTCCATGTCGACCCCGTCGTGGAACTCGAACTCGCGCTGCAGGTTGATCTCTACAAGGGTTCCCGCGTGTGTCTTCTCGGTCTTGAACAGCGTGGCCCAGTCATAGCGGCCAGTGGCCTCGCCGTTCAGCAGCTGATCGATGGTGTCCCGCAGCACTCGGGCGAAGCGGTCGCCATCAGGATCGAGCCGGATCAAGTGCTGGTGCACCAGCATCAGTTCTGGGTCATCGCAAACGCCGGGTACCGGCCCCGGGGGGTCAAACAGAGTCACCTGACACTCTTTCGTGAAGCGGCGTGGACGGAGTACCTGCTTGACTACCGGGGTGATCGCGGAGTTCCCGTCAGGGGGAAGTTGCCGTCACGAAGACGTCCCGTGCGTGGCTGGAGTCTTTGGCCTGGAATCGAAGAAGCTGCCGCGTGGAGTCGATCGCAGACTTCGGCGGAATCAAGGTGAAGGCCATCGTGACCTTCGACGGGTCAGCAACTCCGTGGGGTGCTGCCGAGGCCGTCTCAGCATCGTTCCGCCCCTCAACCACTGGGTAGAGGAGCATCACTCCGGTGCTCGGGCTGATCGAGAGATCCTCGCTGCCCGGTCCATCGATGATGCGCTGGGCTGAAGTCCGGTGCTCCACACCTGAAATGCGTCCGAAGACGGTCTTCCCTGCCTGACGGCTTCGACGGGCAAGCGAAAGGGGTACCGAGCCCAGAATGCTTGCCTCGGTTCGGTTCGAGCGGGACAGCTGAGGAACGATGACGAGCCAGTCGTCCACCTTGGCAAGTCGGCCATCGAGCTGCGAGAGGTAGGTCAGATGGGGCCGGAAGAGCTCAGGCCGCTCCCACTCAAGCGCACTCAGAATAGAGACAAGTTCCGCGTGAGAGATGGTCGCTGTGAGGGCAGAGAAACTGCGCGACAGTGAACTCGTGCTGTCTGACGGGTTGGTGAGGGTGACGGGTGCTGAGCCGAGGGCGCTGAGCAGAGGCTCCCAGCGTTCAGTGTTACGCTCCGTCGCTGCTGCGTCCGAGGGGTAGGCGGCGGGTTCGATCGGCTGCCCCGGCGACCGGATCTCCACCAGCTCCGCGTTGAACATCTTGTTGCGGGCCGCCGGCTTCAGCCACGACAGGTGCTGCGAGACCAGCGGCGGGATCTGGGCCGGGGTGACCTGGGACTTGCCGTCCACCAGGGCGGCGTAGCGGGTGAGCTGGGCGCGGAAGGTTTCCTCGTCGCGGCAGATCGCCTCGAAGGCCTCGTACAGGTCGACGGTCTTGGATTTGCCCAGGGCCTCCTCGCGGCCGATGTACAGGCGGACCAGGTCCCGGTAGTTGGGGCGGAAGCCGAACCAGCGGCCCATCTGCATGAGGGTGTCGGCCTGCTGGGTGGTGCGGCGGTAATACGTGATCGTGAGGCCCTCGATCGTGAAGCCGCGGGAGAGCTTGGTGCCGCCGACCAGGATCTTCCACACGTGCGGCGTGCGGTCGAAGTCCAGCTCCGGCTGCTCGTAGTCCCGTTCGGTGTCACCGTTGACGATGATGACCGGTTCGCCGCCCGAGTTGATGAGCTGGCGTGCCCGGGAGACGTACGGCTTGAGGTCGTCGTACGACGTGGGCGTGGGCAGGCCGTCGTCCGCGAAGCGCTGGAAGTCGTCGGCGAGGAGGGCGGCGAGGCGGGCGTGACCCTCCTGACCGGTGTAGGCCGAGCGGTGCCACATCGAGTTGATGCGCAGGGCGAGAATTGCGTGTTCACGCTGCCGTACGGACTCGTGGACGAGCATCGTGTGGTGGCGGAACGGGCCTTCGGGTACGCCATGGGCCGCTCGGTACAGCTTCAGCGCGCCGGTGAGGACGAAGGCATCCAAAGCTTCCTGGAGACGGTCGGTGGTGCCGTCGTAGATCCCGCGTACGTGTGTCTCCTCGGCGGTTCCCTCGGACTCGAGGTCGTGGAAGTCCTGCACGCCCATATAGCCGGTCGGACGGGGGAGGGAGATCAGGAAGTCCCGCGGGAAGATGTCCTCCTCGTCGCCCGGATCCACGAAGACATTGGCGAAGGGCGTCGCCGTGTAGCCGACGTACTGGGCGCGCGGAAGCAGGCTGAGGAGCTGCGTGATCTGGCCGTTGATGGCCTTGCGCGTGACCTTGCCGTCCTCCCACTTCTTCGGGTCCGTCGTGTTCACCGATGCCTGGTCGGACTCGTCGTCGATGATCAGAGCGGGGATCTCGGAGAGGATCGGGCCGATCTTCTTCAGGTCCTTGATCAGCTTGGCCAGGACCAACGAGTTCTTCTTCACCACCATCACGCGCGCGGCCGCGTGGTGCAGGTTGTCCGGGACGTACAGCGGCTGGGTGCGGTCCTGCTTGTCGAATTCGAGGGCCCTGATGCCGGTTTCCAGGCTCTTGTAGTCGTTGTCCCGTGTCGTGAGGCGCTCGATGTCGAAGGAGCCCAGCGTCGACGGACGGCCGCCGTGGCTGACGAACTTCGCCGGCCAGTCCTCGTCGTCCTGGTAGTCGACGCCGACGAGCGCGTCCGTGTCCGCCGGGTCGGCGCCGCGCAGGATGTTCTCCTGGCCGATCAGTTCCATGTCCAGGCGGCGCTGGGTCTGGCCGCGGAGGAGGTTCAGGGTGCCGCCGAGCACGATGACCAGGCGGTAGCCGGCGTCGATGGCCTTCGCTGTGACGCCGGTGAAGTTGGCGGTCTTACCCGACTGCACGTATCCGACAACCAGGCCCCGTGCGCCGTACGCCTCGGTCCGGGTGGGGTCGGAGAGACGCTCGACCACGGCGTGGCTCGCCTCGTCCAGGCTCGAAACCGCCGCGTCCGACCAGCCCTTGCGGCGCAGTGTCTGCTCGTAGGAGTTCCAGTAGAAGGCGCGTGCCGCCGCCGCGTCCCGGGAGTACCAGGAAGTGAACTCCTTGCTGATGACCGTCGCGCCGGGCTCCTTGAAGACCGGGACCGCATGGTCGAGTGCCTTCCGAAGATCGGCGCCGAAGCCGAGGCGGTCGTACGTGTCCGAGCGCCGGGCGTCCGTGCGCGCGGGGGCGTCGGACCAGTCGGCCTGTTCGGCGAGGTCCCAGGACGTCAGCGTGCGGTGCCAGAGCGCGGTGAGCTCGTCGCCGGGGCCCGCTGTCACTATCCGGTCCTGGAAGTGACGGTTGGCGGTGTCGGCCGGTTCCTCCGCGTCGGACAGTGCGAAGGCCAGCTTCGAAAAGGCCTTGGGGCCCCGGCGCATGGCCGCCAGGACGTCGCCGTGCAGGTTGAACAGGTGATCGGTCATCGTCGGCGTGGCTTCCTCAGGCGTGGCGGAGTACGGGGCGGTGGGTGTCAGCGGGCGAGTTCGCAGCGGGCCGCTTCGACCAGGACGCTGTTCCACAGGGCGATGTTGTCGGTGTGGACGGCCCTGACGCGCTCCTTCTGGAAGATCTCGTTGACCATCAGGTAGAGCATGCTCTTCACCACCGGGGCATCGTTCAGACCACCGCGCCGGCCACCGTTGAACACCTGCCGGTACTCCTTGTTGAGCTTGATCACGCGCTCGTCGCGGTCGAGTTCGAAGAACAGCTCCGACGGCAGTGTGTCCCAACGGAACGTGAGCGGGTCCTCGCCCTCCAGCTCCGGCAGTTCGTCGCGGAGCGTGCGCTTCAGACGCGGGTCGAGTCCCTTGCCTGCGGGGATCACCGCCTTGCGCTGCGGCTCGGAGGCACGCTTCGCGGCTTCCCGGTAGGTCGCCTGCGCCTCCTGGACGTACTCGGCGAAGGAGTGGCCCGCCGTATCCGTGGCCTGCTCAAGACCTCGTGCGAAAGCCGGGGTCACGGTCACGCCGTCCTTCTTGACCGTGAGGCTGAAGACGTCGTTCGGTTCGGCCGGGAGATCGATCGCTATACGGGCGAGGGCCAGGTGCCCCTCCGCGCTGCGGGTGCTGTTCCAACCGCCTCCCTGGACAAGCCGGTTGTTGCGGTAGATGTAGAAGCCCTGGCGCTCGGCGAGTGAGCCGATGCCACGGAAGCTGACGAGCGGGGACTTCGGCGGCCAGATGTGAGCGGTCAGAGCCACTTCGCCGACGCCCTCGACGGGGGCGGTGTACGTACGCGGGTAGCCCGCCCGTCCTGGGATGCGGTAGCCGAACGGGTCGATCGGCTCGACGCCGCGGTGATCCAGCTCCTCCTTCGTCGTGACGTCCTCGACGACGATGTCGACGTTGAAGTGCTCGTCGGCCAGGAAACGGTGCAGGTGGAGCCCCAGGTGCGTCTCCAGCTTCTCGATCGCGTCGTTGAGGTAGCGGTCCGCCTGTCCCGCGGTGACCGTGTCGAAGGCACGGACCCGGTCCCAGCGGACGATCGTGCCGTGCCACTCGATCAGGCCGTCGTAGCGGTCGACCAGGTCCTGGCAGTAGCCGGGGTCGACGATGTCGCAGGTGAAGTCGGCCTGGGCGCGGGCCGTCAGCCAGCGGCGGCCGGTGGACGGGCTGCGCTTGGTGCGGCTGATCACGGTGAGCGAATCGGCGTGGGAGAGAGAGGCGGCCTTGAGGCCGGCGCCGAAGTGGCCGAGCGCCCTCGCCCCGTAGTCCTGCCTGCCGCCGACCGTCATGGCGGTGTCGAGCGCCTCGTCGTTCATGCCGGAACCGTCGTCGACGACGAGGAGGCTGACGAGGCGGTCCTCGTCCCGGAGGAAGCTGATGACGACATTCCGGGCGCCCGCGTCGATGGAGTTGTCCACGAGGTCGGCTATCGCCGCCTCGAACCCGTACCCCTGGTGCGTCAGCGATTCGACGTAACGGGGCGCGGGCGGAAGGCGCTTGCTGCCGGTCGTCGGGATCTCGTACTGCCAGTCCGCGGAAGGCTGGTAGGGCGGCATGGGAACTTCCTTGCGCAGACAGAACGGGGCTTGTGTGGGGACGAGCGGCCCGGGGGCGATTAGTTGAATGTGATCGTATTGCAAAGATGCGACATAGGGGAGTCCCGGTGAATTCCGGTCGTCCCGACCGGGCGAGCGGGGGATTTGTGGCGCATTACCGCTGCTCGCGAGGCCCCGTGCGGAGGGCGACGCCGGCGCCCGCGCAGCCGAGCGCCCCCGTGCGGCGCGGGAGCGCTCCGTACGGGGGTCGCGGTGGCTGTGTCAGGCGCGTACTGCGGTGATCACTACACCGTTCCCGGCCTGGATCCGGAGCGTGGTGCCGTCCCACGTGACGGGTAGCGGGAACGGTGTGGTGTCCACCGGGGAGCCGGCGTCGACCGGGGCGGATTCCGCGGAGTGGCCCCACTGCAGAGTGAGCGAGGCGTCGTCGGCGACCGTGGCGGGCATGCCGGTGGCCGCCCAGACGTTCTCCGTACTCATGTTGTCGATGCGGACCACGAGTTCGCTTCCGGTGAGCTCGAAGGTACCCATCAGGTCGTCCCCGTCGAGGCTCCAGTTCCGGCCCGTGAACTCGATCCGCTTGTACTCGTCGTTGACCTGCCCCTGCGGGGTGAAGGCGAGGTTCCATGCGCCGGCTACGAAGGCCTGGACCGCGGCCCCGGTGACCGTCGGCCTGGCGGGCTTGCCGGCCGCTCCCGGCGCCTCGTCGCCGTCGTTCTTCCCGCCGCAGGCCGCCAGGGCGACGGAGAGCAGGCCGAGACCGCCGTACCTGAGCATGTCCCGCCTTCGGACGGACTTGCCCAGCTGCCCGAGTCCGTTCAGCACCGGTGCCTGCCTTCCCCTTGTGCGGCCGACCGGGCCTGCCATCCGACCACCTGTCCGCCCTGTCGTTGTTGGGAGCCAGAGTGTGGCGCAGGTGTGGCCCGGATGTCAGTGAATTGCGCATATGTGGATGTACTCGTCCTTCGGGGTGAGGAAAGTGGTAGTGGGGTGCGTGGCGTCCCATCTGCCCGGACTGGCGAGCGGTCCCCCTGGCAGGCCGAGCGTCCCCCTACACGGCCTTGTCCTCGGCGAGTGTGTGCGCGACCAGGGCGTTGGCGTGGCCGTGGCCCAGGCCGTGCTCCGTCTTGAGCCAGGAGACGAGCTCCATGTGCTTGGTCAGGGGTGAGGTGCGAATGAGGTCCTTCCACTCCGCGATCGGGCGGCCGTGCTTCTTCTCGATCGAGGGGAAGTAGCTCGCGGGGCCCTTTACCGGTTCGGTCATGTCGCTGCGTCCTCTTCCGTTTCGTACGTCGTCGGGTGATGCCGTGTTCTGTTGCGCTTATGACTGCGGCCGCGCCCGAAAGTGATCGGTGGCCCCGGGGCGACCTTTCCGATTCCGATGGGCGGGCCCGTAACGCGTCCGGCCGAGGCTCCGGTCGCGGGCGTCGGGCAGGGGGCAGATCCTGGGGGCGTCGGTGTCGGTGTACGGAGGCCCGCTCCCGGGTCCCGTGGAGGGGGCGAAGGAGCTGGGTTGATGGCTGACACGCCCCTGATGGCCGTGGACAGCGCCGGAGTGGTCACCGGGTGGAGCAGCGGCGCCGAGCAGCGTTTCGGGCTCACGGCTGCCACCGCGGTGGGACAGCACGTCATGGTGGTGCTCGGGGGCGGGTTGCCGCAGCCGGCGGGCGCCGGATGGGCAGGACCTGCCCTGCGGCTGCAGCCACTGCCGGGGTCGGACGGGGGCTGGGGCATCTGGCCCGACGCGGGCAGCGGGCCCGGCGAGGACGCCGTGGGACCGGCCGTGCTGGAAGCGCTCTTCACGCAGTCGCAGGTACGCGTCCTCGCGCTCGACCCGCAGCTCGACATCATGCGCGTCAGTGGTCCGTCCGAGGACGAGGCCGCCGTCGCGCGGCTTCGCGGGCGGCCGTTCGCCGAGGTGTGCGGCTTCGTGGACGCCGAGAGCGTCGAGGCCTTCGTACGTGAGGCCCTGCACGCCCGCGGTCCCGGCGCGGAGCGTACGTTCCGGGCCCGGCCGACCGACGGGTCGGCGGGCCTGCGCACCCTGTCCGTATCGGCGTTCCGGTTGCAGGACCATCAGGGGGAGGTCCTGGGGGTCGGGGTGGCCGTGGTCGATGCCACCGATCGGGTGAGGTCGAGGGCCCGGGAGGCGGCGCTGACCTCGGTCCGTCAAGGCGTGGGGCGGACGCTGGACGTCGAGGCCACCTGCCACGAACTCGTCGACGCACTCGTACCCGGCTACGCGGACATCGTCGTGGTCGAGGTCGTCGACGGGGTGCTGCGCGGCGAAGAACTCATTCCGTTCCCGCTGGCCCCCGGCATTCCGTTGCGTCGTGCCGCCGCCAGCGGCAACAGCACCGATCCGGCCCACCCGGTGGGAGACGTGCGCGCCGTCGCGCCGGGTACGCCCTACGCGCGGGTGCTGTCCGATCTCCAGCCGCGACTGGTCCCCCTGAAGGACGCCCCGTGGGCCGACGCCGACCCCGCGCGTGCCCGTTCGATCCGTTCGGTCGGCGCCCACACCCTCCTGGTGGCACCGCTGACCCTGCGCGGAGCGATCCTGGGCATGGTGAGCCTCTACCGGTGCAACGACTCCGAACCGTTCCGCGACGAAGACCTCCCGGTCGTCTCGGCACTGGCCTCCCGCAGCGCCCTCAGCATCGACAACGCCCGCCGCTACGTGCACGAGCACACCATCGCCAGCACCCTGCAGCGCCGGCTCCTTCCCCGGTACCCGGCAACGCGGACCGGTGTCGAGACGGCCCATCTGCTGATGCCGGGCGGAGGAAGCGGCTGCTGGTTCGACACGATCGCCCTGTCCGGTGCCCGCACCGGAATGGTCATCGGGGAGGTGGCAGAGGGCGGCATCCACGCGGCCACCACCATGGGCCAGCTGCGCACCGTCGTCCACGCGCTCGCCGCACTCGATCTGGAACCGGACGAACTGCTCGCGCGCCTGTACGACACGTCGCGGCGACTGGCGCGGGAGCGCGCCGAGCTGCCGCCCAGCGACCCGCTGCACAGGAGTCCGCTCGCGGCGACCTGTGTGTACGCCACGTACGACCCGTTCAGCCGTACGTGCACGGTCGCGTCGGCCGGGCACCCGGCCCCGCTCGTGATCGGCCCGGACGGCTCCGCGGCGGTGTCCGGGCTGCCCGAGGGGCCGTCGCTCGGCTCCCCCGAGCAGACACCGTTCGCGACCTCCTCGTTCACGCTGAGCGAGGGCAGCATGCTGGCGTTCTACAGCCGGGCCATGCAGAGCCACGCCGAGTCCTCGTCCGGTGCCCTGCGCCGCGCGCTCGCCCACCCCGAGCGTCCCCTGCAGGAGCTGTGCGACGCGGCCGCGTACGCGCTCCCCGACACGCTCGACCTCCAGGGAGCCACCCTGCTCCTGGCACGGACCCAAGGCATGCCCGCGGACCGTTTCGCCGCCTGGAAACTTCCGCACGACAAGTCGGCCCCCGCGGCGGCCCGCCGTCTGACGACCCGGCAGCTCGCCGACTGGAACCTCGACGAGGACGCGCGCTACGCGGCCGAACTCATCGTCAGTGAACTCGTGACCAACGCGGTGCGCTACGGCAGTCCGCCGCTGGAACTGCGTCTCATCCGTGACCGGGGACTGACGTGCGAGATCAGCGACACGAGCCCTGTGGCTCCGCACCTGCGCCATGCCCGGACGGTCGACGAGGGCGGGCGGGGCCTCTTCATCATTTCCCAGCTCGCCAGCCACTGGGGCGCCCGGTACGCGCCCGAGGGCAAGACCGTCTGGGCCGAGCAGACGCTGCCGCCCGAGCCCGACTGAGCCTGTCCGAGCCCGCCGGGTCGCGGTTGCCCCGGGTGGGGGATCTGCTGCCGTACGGCTCGTGAGTGGAGTGGGTACAAAGGGGTGCCCCGTGTCAACTCGCGTGAAATACTTGTGTGTTCAGTGAATCGCTTCAGGATCGCTTCATCGCGGGGCGGCGGCAGCGGTGCCGATGGGGGCAGAACGCATGGCAGACGGGGCGCAAGCAGGCGGGCAGGAGCCCGGACGGAGCGGGGAAACGGTCGAGTTACGGATCAGCGTCAGCGGCACCCACACCCGCAGGGACGACCTCGAAGCGCTCCACACCTGGCTGAAGAGCGCGCCCGCGCTCGAAGAGGCGCGGGAGCGGCACGAGCTCGGCGTCGGGCGGAAGGACTCGCTCACGCAGACCGAGGGCATGAGCGGGGAGCTGATCCAGGACATCATCCTCGTCGTCTCCGTCGAGGTGGCCCGTTCCGTCTCGGAGAACGCGTGGCGGTCCGTGGAGACCTGGCTGCGCAACCGGCGCAGGTTCGCCGACCCCGAGGAGACGCCGCGCGTCACCCTCGACGGGCCGGACACGGGGCCCGGTTCCGGCCTCGGCCGTGACACCGCCCGTGACACCGATCGTGACGGCCCACCGGAAGCGGGGCCCGAGGCCGGCCCGCGGAACGGAGCGCGCGGCGACGAGCCCGGAGAGGTCTAGGCGCCGTGCCGCCGTACAACGCGCGCGGCGAGGAGAACAGAGCCGAGCGGCACCGCGCCGTGCTCGTCGGGGTGGAGTCCTACACCGGTAACCGGAACGACCTGCCGGCCGTGCGGCACAGCCTTCGCCTCATGGCCGAGGCACTGACGGCCGAGGGCACCGGCGTGCTGGATCCGGCGGATCTCGTCGTCGTTCCCGAAGCCGGGGAGCCGGACGGTTCCAGGGCCGTCGATCCGCTCCGGGTGCGTGCGGCGCTCAGCGCTGCCCGCGACGAGGTGACCGGCCTGCTGGTCGTCTACTTCGCGGGGCACGGCATCGTGCGCCCCGACGGCAGCGACCTCAACCTGATGTTCACCGACTCGCGCGTCACCCGGGACCCGCACCACCCGTTCGTGGACACTCTGTCCTGGCGGGACGACGTCATGCCCGAGCTGCGCAACGCCCGCGCCGACTGGGTGGTCGTCATCCTCGACTGCTGCTTCGCGGGCAACGCGCTCTCCTCGTTCGCCCCTGCCGTCGGCCAGAACTTCGCCCTGCTCACCGCGGCCGAGCCTGGCGTGGAGATCCCGCCCGGCGACCCCGCCACCGGTACGGAGTTCACCGCGGCCCTGCACCGGCTGCTGACCGGGTCCACCGCCGGGCCGGAACCGGCGACGTTCACCAGCGTCGTCACGGGGATACGCGAAGCGATGGCGCCGCTCAAAGCCGTCGACGGGCACCCGTGGATACCGGAGGAGCGGCGGCACGGCGACGACGTGGTGCTCGCCCTCACGGGAGACGCGGCACCGCCCCCGCCGCCTTCCCCGCCGCCCCCGCCACGGCCGTCGGACCCGGTTCCTCCGCCGGAGCCCCGGAGGCGGCGGCTGCCCTCACCCGCCGTCGTGGGCCGCCGCCTCCTGGCGCGGACCCGCCGGCTGACCCGCACAACCACCCTCGTCCTCGCGGGCGTTGCCGTACTCGCCGGGGCGGGCGCCTGGCTCCTCACGGGCCTTGTGCCGGGCGGGTCCACCGCCTGCGCGCCGCCCCTGGAGCTGCGCGTCCTCGCCGACCCCGACATCCGTTCCACCGTCCAGCGGGCCGCAGACGCCTACCCGAAGCAGCGGCGGGACGGGGACGGCGACTGCCGGGCCACCAACATCACCGTGTACGACGCCAAGGCCACGGACGCCGTGGCCGCCTTCCGGTCCTCCTCGCTCTGGCAGGAGCCGCCCGCCTCCTGCCCCGCGTCGGGCGACTGCCTGCGGCCCCAACGGGACCTCGGCGCCCAGCCGGACATCTGGATTCCGGCCGCCGGGAGCGCGTGGCAGCGGGCGACCGGCACGGGGGAGAGCGACGCCGCCGGAGGCAGCGCCGCCGCCTCCGCCTCGGCGAGGGAGGCCGGCTCCGACGAGGGCGCCGGGAACAGCGTCGTGACGCTGGAGCCGCTCGGTCCCCTCGCCTTCACCCCGATGGTCCTCGCCGTGCCGTACACCATGCCGCTGGCGAAAGCCGTACAGACCGGCACCCCGCTCGGTTCGATCATCTCCGCGCTGCGGGGGGCGCAGAAGGAACCGGTCGCCGTCCTGCGGCCCGACCCGGAAGGCACCGAGGGCGCCCTGCTGTCGACCGGGGCCCTGTACGCGTCCGAGGGCTCAGGGCCCGCGTCGGCGCTCGAACAGGACATGGCACAGGCGCTCCGGCCGATGCCCTCCACCGCCAGGGAACTGATGTGCGCCCTGGCCGACGTGTCCAGCAACTCCCTGGAGGACAGGGCCGCCGTCCTCGTACCGGAGCAGACCATGGCGCAGTTCAACCTGCGCCCCACGGACCCCGGCCACCCGTCCTGTGCGACGGACACCCTGGACGGCCGCACCGCCCAGTACCCCTCCGACGTACCGGTCCTGGACCTGCCGTTCATCCGGGTCACCTGGGACGACGCGGGCCGGGACGCCGACGCGCGCAGGACGGCGGTGACGGACTTCCACACCTGGCTGGCCGAGGACGCCGACGCGCAGAAGCTGTTCACCGACGACGGATTCCGCGGCGTCGACAAGGACGGCAGCCCCGCCCCGCCCGCCCAGGGCTCGCCGCTCACGGCGGACGCCAACGAGGAAGCCGTACGGGAGCAGCTCCCGCCGGCCGGCGCGAGCACGGTCACGGCCGCCTCGCTGAGCGACACCCTGCGCCGCTACCGGGAGGCCCTCGGGCCGGGACGGGTCCTGTACCTCCTGGACAACTCGTCCTCGATGGCGGACAAGCGGGTCTGGGACGGACCAGGACGGGCCAAGGAACTGGTGACGCGTTCGATGGGTTCGCTGGGCGCCAAGGACACGTACGGCGTGTGGTCACTGGCCGTGCGGGACGGGAAGAAGGCCACGGACGTCGTGCCGTTCGGGCCGAACGCCCGGGACGCCGGGCAGCGGGACGGCGCGCAACGGGCCGTCGCCGCTGCCGGGACCGCCGATCTCGACGCCCGGATCGCGGACGGGCTGCGCGACGCCCTCGCCACCCTGCGCGGAGGGTCCACCGACGACGAACAGCCGAGGCTCCTCGTCCTGGTCACCGACGACGAGGACTCCGCCGCCATCGGGAAGAAGGAGCTGGGCCGGCTGCTCGCGGACGCCCGACAGGGGCCTCCGGTAAGGATCGTGGCGGTCTCGCTGCAGAGTGGCGGCTGCTCGGCCGGCCGGTTCGGCGAGCGGCTCACCGAGGCGACCGGCGGGCGCTGCCTGGACCCGGCCGACGACATTCCGACCGAGTTGGCAGCGGAAGTCGCCAAGACCGGAACAGGGGACGCCAAATGACGACCCGTCATCAACGACGGACCGCCGCCCGCGCCGTCGCCGCCGTCACCTGTCTGCTCGCCCTCGCGTGCGCCGCCTGCACGGGAGGCCCCGACGACACACCCCCGCCCGACGGGAAGGGCGAGGCCCGAGGGCCCATCGTCGTCGCCAGCGGGCTCGACGTCACCGGGTCCGGGGGCGTACGGCAGCAGCTCATAGAGGAGTGGAACCGCAGGCACGCCGAGGACAAGTCCCAGCAGGCCAAACTCGTCGAACTGCCCGGCGGCGCCGACCAGCAGCGCAGCCAGCTCCTCGGCGCGCTCCAGTCCGGCAGCGCCAGCTACGACGTGGTGAACCTCGACATCACCTGGATCCCCGAATTCGCCGAGGCCGGACTCATCAGCCCGATGCCCGGCACAGGCAGCGGCAGTGGTGACGGCGACGGTGCCGACGCCGTCGATCTCGACTTCATCAAGCGGGTCCACGCGACGACGGTCTGGAAGAGCCGCTCCTACGCCCGGCCGTTCAACACGGACGTCGGCCTCCTCTACTACCGCCCCGACCTGCTGACAGCCGCGGGAATCCAGACCGGCCGGCAGCCCACCGCGGCCTGGAGCTGGGACGACCTGTACGCCTCCGTCGGAACCCTCGCCCTCAGCCCGGACCGCACGGACGACCGCGCCGGCTGGACCACCCAGCTGAAGCAGTACGAGGGGCTGACCGCCAACGCCATCGAGGCCTTCGCCAGCGTGGGCGTCGAACTCGCCGACAGCGAAGGCCACTACACGTCGAGCCCCGAGGAACTGAAGAAGGGGCTCGACGAACTGCTCGACCGCGCCCGCCTCGGCCGGATCCAGCCCGCCGCCCTCTCCTCTGACGAGACGGCGGCACTCACCGACTTCGCCGCGGGACGCGCCGTGTTCCTGCGCCACTGGCCCTACGTGTACGGGGCGCTGAAGGCACTGCTGCCACCCGACGCGTACTCGGTGAACCGGCTGCCGGGCGTCTCCGTGCTCGGCGGGCAGAACCTCGCCGTCACCGCGGACTCGCCCCGCGCTGACAACGCCCGCGAACTCATCACGTTCCTGACCTCGCGGGAGAGCGAGCGGTGCCTGCTCGACGCGGGCTTCGCCGCGACCCGGGCCTCCGCGTACTCCAACGACCCTCGATGGCCCTGCTGGCCCCGGGTGGCCGCGGCGCTGCGGCCCGCCGGGGACCCGCCCGGGGCGACGGGTACCGCGGCCGCGCCGACCGGGACACCCCCTCCGTCGGGAGAGGGCGCCCGGAAGGAGCAGGGCCAGTCGGCGCGCGAGGCGTACAGGCGGACACTGAGCGCCGCACTGAACGAGGCGGTGCAGCGCCCGCGCACCCCCTACTACGGGGCGTTCACCCACGTACTGCAGTCCCATGTGCACGCCCTGCTGGCCGCCAGGTCGCCGGACAGCGACACGGCGGCCACCGCACTGGACGCCGACCTGCGGGACGCCTTCGCGGGCAGGTGAACGGGCGGGGGAGCGAGCAGCCCCGGCGGGTTACGCGGTGCCGTGGCAGTCCCGGTACGTGCGCCCGGAGCCGCACCAGCACGCCGCACTGCGCGCCGGGGGCCACGGGACCGCGCGCCCGCGGGCCGCGAGGGTGGTGGCGTACTGGGGGAGGAGGTCCGGATCGGACGGGGAGGCGGCCTCCGACGCGGCGAACGCCTCGTACGAGGGGACCGTGCCCGTGACGATGCCGAGATTCGGGGTGCCCGTGGCGTGCAGGTCCCGCAGCGCGGCTTCCAGGCGTGCCAGGTGGTCGGCGTGGCCGAGGTACTCCTGGGTCAGCTCCGGATACGCGGTGAGGAGCTCACGCAGCTCGTCCTCGGGCCAGTGCAGCACCGCGACGGGGAACGGGCGGGAGAGCGCCGTGCGGTAGGTGCCCAGCTCGGCGCGGAGGCGGTTGATCTCCGCCCGCAGCTCGCCCGGATCCGAGGAACCCAGCGCCCACAGACGCTTCGGGTCGTGGAGTTCGTCGAGCGGCACGGCCGCCGTGTGGAGCGTGTCGGCCAGCTCGTCCCACGCGTCGTGACCGACCCCCCTCAGCCGGCGCACCCGATGGCGTCCGGTCAGCAGCGACTGGGTGGCGTACGGCACCTCCTCGCCCGGAGACAGCAGGAGCGTCAGCGCGGCCGAGAAGACGTCGTGGGCGGACTCCAGCTCGTCGTGGGCCTCGAGCGTCTCCGCGATGATCTCCCACGGCGCCGCGTCGAGCGGACCGGCGGCGCGGATGCCGTCGATGATCGCGCGGGCCTCCGCCTCGTGGCCGTACTCCCAGAGGTTGGCCGCTTTGAGCGCTTTGACCAGATGCGGGTTGTCGACGGCGTTATCGGAGGACGCGAGCAGCTCGTCGTACAGAGTGGCGGCGCGGGCTCTGTCGCCGGCGAGCTCCAGGTGGGCCGCGGCCTGGAGGAACAGCGGCTCGTGGTCCTCGGGGTACTGCGCCGCGGTGCGCAGCAGGCGCTCGGCTTCGGTGGTGTGGTCGGCAGGCGTGTCGGGGCGCATGAACCACACCGTACTGCGGTACAGGGGCTGGGTGAGAGAGCAACGGATGGAGCCGTGGTGGAGGCCACAACCCAGGCGGGGTCCGGGGAATCCGGCCGGCCGTGCCCCGCTCCCGCCCGGCCGGATCCCTCAGCCGCCCGAGGCGGGCCGAGAGGCCGATCGTGTATAACGGCTGAGGGACATGAAGGACCAGCAGGACAGACCGGGCCAGGCGCGCACGCGCCGCACGACAAGGAGAGGGAGGGGCCGATGAACGACATGAACCGTCTGCGTCGCACGGTCGCCCGACTGCTCCGGCCCGCCGCGTTCCTCGTCCTGTTCCTCACCGAGGTCCTGCTCGCCGAAGGCGGCAGCCTCTCCGCCGCGGTCGCGCTCGCCGCGACCGCCGCCGCCGGATCGGCGCTCCTCGTCTGCTCCGTCATCAGCGCCCGCTGCGCCGCCCCCGTGCCCCGCACCAGGGTGCGCACCGCGATGCGCGACAGGGAGAAGCGCACCGCGTTCCTGCCGCAACGGGATCCCGACGCCAGGGGGCGCACCAGGCCCCGAGCGCCCGGGTCCGCCCTCCTGACGGCCGCGTAGGGACCAGCACCTCCTCGTACTCCCCGCGCGGGTCGTCCTGCCGAGTTCCAACTCTTCCCGGCACGACGAGACCCCCGGAGGGCTCACCCATGTCCGCTTTCATGTCCGCCTTCGCGAGCCTGGTCGGCGCGCTCGCCGATCTGCTCCAGCCGTTCTTCCAGACCGCGTCCACCGCCGCCGCGATCGTCCTGTTCACCGCCCTCGTACGGCTGGCCGTGCACCCCCTGTCGCGGGCCGCGGCGCGCGGGCAGAAGGCACGCACCAAGCTCCAGCCGCAGATCACCGAGCTGCGCAAGAAGCACGCGAAGAACCCCGAGCGCATGCAGAAGGCGCTCATGGAGCTGCACGCGAAGGAGAAGGTCTCGCCGCTCTCCGGCTGCCTGCCCAGCCTGCTGCAGATGCCGGCCTTCTTCCTGCTCTACCACCTGTTCTCCAGCCAGAAGATCGGCGGCGACCCGAACTCGCTGCTCGGCCACGAGCTCTTCGGCGCGCCTCTCGGCGAACGCTGGCACGACGCGCTCGCCGACGGCGGGCCCTTCGGCGCGCAGGGGCTGGTCTACCTCGCACTCTTCGTGATCGTCGCCGCGGTCGCCACGTTCAACTACGGCCGCACGAAGCGCCAGATGGCGGCGAACCCGGTGACCCCCGCGACCGGCCCCGACGGGCAGCCGGTGCCGGGCATGGGCGCCATGACGAAGGTGATGCCGCTGATGTCGTTCCTGACGCTCTTCTCCGTGGCCTTCGTGCCGCTGGCCGCCGCCCTGTACATCGTCACCAGCACCACGTGGACCGCGATCGAGCGGGCATACCTCTACCGGGACACCCCGGCCACGGAGGCCGCGCTGGCCCCCGCGCTCTGAGGTGAGCAGACCGCGGGGGCCGGGCCGGCTCGATCAGCCGAAGACCACGGAGCGGACCTTCAGGCGGTCCGAGGCGCCGCCACCGGGACGCAGCGTGTAGACGTCGCCCTCGCAGTCGGCGGAGAGGAAGACGGTGGCCGTCGCGTCCGTGATGTTCTTCGGGGCGTACGCGGGCGGCAGCGCGTCGGAGTCGGCGCCGGGGAGGTTGATGCACTCGCCGCTCGGCGGGTCGTTCAGGAAGCCGACCGCCTCGTAGCCCTCTTCGGTCTCGTACGTGTACCTGAACTGGCCGCTGGCGGCGGAGGCCGTGGTCGGCAGGGTGACGACGAGGGCGAGGGCGCCGAGGGCGGCGGCGACGGTGTGGCGAAGGCGCATGGAAGCAGTCCTCTGGAAGAAGGAGTGGGATCGGTCCCACGCTGCCCCTGCTCCGCTGGGGCGATGCTCACCGCCACTCCAACGGCCGCCGGAGAAACCGTTCCTCCTCACCCGTTGGAGGGCGTGCGAGCCCTCGGATCCCTCGCCCCACCCGGCCGGGGCGCCCCGGATTCCGTGCAGGGCCGCCATGGACGTGGTCCCAGTAAGTGAACAGGGTCTTGCGGGGTGATCCGATGTCTTGGAGGATCAGCCAAGCCCTTCGTTGGCCGCAACCCACCGGCGGGCTCGATCTCGACCAAGGGGAGATGGACCGTTGAAGCTGCTTCGAGTAGGTACGGCGGGAGCGGAACGCCCCGCGCTGCTTGACCGTGACGGCACCCTGCGCGACCTGTCCGGGCTCGTCACCGACATCGACGGCGAGCTGCTGGGCGACGCGTCGGCGCTGGACCGGGTGCGGGAGGCCGCGGCGACCCCCGACGTGCTGCCGCCGCTCGACGCGGACGGGCTGCGGATCGGGCCCCCGGTCGGCCGGATCGGCAAGATCGTGTGCATCGGGCTGAACTACCACGACCACGCGGCCGAGACGGGTGCGGCGATCCCGGAGGAGCCGATCCTGTTCTTCAAGGCTCCGGACACCGTGGTCGGGCCCGAGGACACGGTGCTGGTGCCCCGCGGCAGCCGCAAGACGGACTGGGAGGTCGAGCTCGCGGTGGTGATCGGCCGCACCGCCCGCTACCTGGACTCCGCCGAGGAGGCGCTCGGCCATGTCGCCGGGTACGCGACGGCGCACGACGTCTCGGAGCGAGAGTTCCAGATCGAGCGCGGCGGGACCTGGGACAAGGGCAAGAACTGCGAGACGTTCAACCCGCTGGGGCCGTGGCTTGTGACGGCGGACGAGATCCCGGACCCGCAGGCGCTGCCGCTGAGGCTCTGGGTCAACGGGGAGCTGAAGCAGGACGGCACGACCGCCGCCCAGATCTTCCCGGTGGGGGAGGTCGTGCGCTACCTCAGCCACTTCATGACGCTGTACCCGGGAGACGTGATCAACACGGGTACGCCCGCGGGCGTGGCGATGGGCCGGCCGGAGCCGAAGCCGTACCTGCGGGCGGGGGACGTCGTGGAGCTCGAGGTCGAGGGGCTGGGACGGCAGCGCCAGGAGCTCAAGGACGCGTAGGTCCAAGGCCCGGGCCCGTCCGGCTGACGCTTCTTCTCGATCGCCGGACGGGCTTCCTGCGTCAGGCCGGGCGCCGGGTCGCGAACTGTTCCAGGGCCTCGACCACCAGCGCGTGGTCCTCGGCCTGGGGCAGGCCCGAGACCGTGACCGTGCCGATCACGCCCGCGCCCTCGACCGAGATCGGGAACGATCCGCCGTGCGCCGCGTACGTGTCCGGGTCCAGGCGGGAGGACTCCTCGAAGGTGGTGCCCTTCGCCCGGAAGCGGGTGCCCACCAGGTAGGAGCTCTCCCCGTACCGCTCCACGACCTTGCGCTTGCGGTCGATCCAGGCGTCGTTGTCCGCGCTCGAACCCGGCAGCGCGGCATGGAAGAGCTGCTGCGCGCCGCGCCGGATGTCGATCGCGACCGGGGCGTGCCGGTCGCGGGCCAGCGCGACGAGGAGGCCGCCCAGCGCATAGGCGTCGTCGTAGCTGAAATGCGGGAGCGTCAGACGCCGCTCCTGCGCGATGAGCTCGGAAATGGTCGGAGCGCTGGGGCTCATGCGTGCTGCTCCTCGTCGTGGTGCGGAAGAAGGGTGACCGAGACGCCCTCGCGGGCCGAGCGGCGCGCGGCCTCCAGGACATCCAGCGCCGCCGCTGCCTGCAGGGCGGTCACCGGGTTCTCACCGGTGCCGCGCAGGGCCGCCGCGACGGCCGCGTAGTACGCGGGGTAGTCGCCCGGGAGCGTACGGACCGGCTTGCCGCCCCCGGTCAGCGGCGACTCACCGGCGCCGAGCCTGCCCCACAGCTCCTCGGGCTCCTCGCCCCAGGGCTCGCCGGCCGACGGGCGGACACCGTCGCGCAGGGCGGCCTCCTGCGGGTCCAGGCCGTGCTTCACGTAGCCGGCCTTCGAGCCGAGCACCCGGAAGCGCGGGCCCAGCTGGGCCGTCGTGGCACTGACGTACAGGTGGGAACGGACGCCGTTCGCGTGCGTGATCGCGATGAACGTGTCGTCGTCGGCCGCCGCACCGGCCCGGCGTACGTCGGACTCCGCGTACACCTGCACGGCGGGCCCGAACAGGGTGAGCGCCTGGTCGACGACGTGGCTGCCCAGGTCGAACAGCAGCCCGCCGATCTCCTCCGGGTCGCCCGACTCGCGCCAGCCGCCCTTCAGCTCCGGACGCCACCGCTCGAAACGGGACTCGAAGCGCAGCACGTCGCCGAGCTCGCCGTCCTCGATCAGCTGCGCCAGGGTGCGGAAGTCGTTGTCCCAGCGACGGTTCTGGAAGACCGAGAGCAGCAGCCCCCGGCTCTCGGCCAGCGCGGCCAGCTCGCGGGCCTCGGCGGCCGTACCGGCGAGGGGCTTGTCCACGACCACGGACAGGCCGGCCTCGAGCGCGGCCGTCGCGATCGGGACATGGGTCCTGTTCGGGGAGGCGATCACGATGAGGTCCAGCTCGTCCGCGCGCGAGAGGAGCTCGTCGGGCGAGGCCGCGCACCGCACACCGGGGAACTCGGCGCGGGCCTGCGCCTGCCGCTCCTCGTTCGAGGTGACGACCGTGTCGAGGACGAGGCCCTCGGTCGCGGCGATCAGCGGGGCGTGGAAGACGGAGCCCGCCAGGCCGTAGCCGACGAGTCCGACGCGGAGAGGAGCGTTGGCAGTCATGCAAACCACTTAAGCAACGCTGTTGCCAAAGTGCAAGCTATGGGGACAATGGTCGGGTGAACAGGAGCAACACCAGGGGCGGCGGCGGTGCGAACCTGCCGACCCTGCGCCACCACAACGCCTCGCTCGTGCTCGACCTGCTGCGCGTGGCCGGTGAGCGCGGGATCAGCAGGCTGGAGCTCGCCGAGCGCACCGGACTCACCCCGCAGGCCGTCAGCAAGATCACCGGCAGGCTGCGCACGGAGGGACTGGCGGCCGAGGCCGGTCATCTCGCCTCCACGGGCGGCAAGCCCCGCACGGTGCTGCGACTGGTCCCGGACGCGGGGTTCGCCGTCGGGCTCCACCTGGACCGTGACGAACTGACGGCCGTCCTGGTCGATCTGTCCGGCACCCCCGTCGGCACCCGGACCACCCCTCTCGACCTCGGCGCTCCGGCCGCCGAGGTCGTCGCGACCGCGGCCCGTGCGGTGGAGACGGTACGGGCAGGGGCGCCCCGGACCGAGGACCGGCCGGTCTTCGGCGTGGGGGTCGCGATGCCGGGCCCCCTGGACCACCGTGCCGGGGTGCTGCACCGCGTCACCGGGTTCCCGCAGTGGGACGGCTACCCGCTGCGGGACGCGCTCGCCGAGCGGACCGGGCTGCCCGTCGTCGTCGACAAGGACACCAACGCCGCGGCCCTCGGACTCGCCCTGCGCGAACGCGGCGCGGCCGACTTCGCGTACCTGCACCTGGGCACCGGGCTGGGCGCCGGGATCGTCCTCGGCGGGACGGTGCACCGCGGAGCCCGTACCGGCGCGGGGGAGTTCGGTCACCAGACCCTCCAGCTCGACGGCCCCCCGTGCGGCTGCGGCGGGCGGGGCTGCATCGAGGCGCTCTGCCTGGCCGCCGTGGCCCGCGGTGACATCGCCGAGGCGGCCCGGGTCCTCGGGGCGGGCGCCGCCAACCTCGTCGGACTGCTCGACATCGACCGGGTGGTCCTCGGCGGCCGCACTGTCGCCGCCGACGAGGACGCGTACGTACGAGGAGTGCGCGCCGTGATCGAGGAGCGCGCCCGCAGGGACGGCACCGGCACCCCGGTGCCCGTCACCGTCGCGGGCGGCGGCGACCGCCCGGTCGCCGAAGGGGCGGCCCAGCTGGTGCTGGCGCCCGTGTTCGGCAGGGTGGGGGAGGGCGAGGAGCAGGGCTGAGCGGCATCGAACGGCCCCGATCAGGGCTGTTCGGGCGGACTTCGCCGCCCGAACGGGCGGAGTTCCCCGCCGGGAGGTGGCACCCCCCGGGGGCGCGTGGCAGCGTCGTCCGCGGCAGCCGGCACCCCCGAGCCGGTCGTTCGCGAGCAGCGAAGGGTGTCCGTCCATGCCCCCCAAACCAGCCGCACGACTGCGCGACGGCCGTGTCTTCTCCACTCTCGGGACGTTCGGGCTGGCAGCCGGCTTCGCCGTACCCGCCGTCCTCCTCGGCAGCACGCAGGCGGGCGCCGCACCGGAGGCCCTCGCCTCCGCCGTCAGCCTCCGGCAGCCCGTCTGCGGCCGGCCCGACGCCGAGGACTTCCCGATCGAGACCCGGATCCACGGCGGTCCGGACACGTACGCCTCCGGCGGTGGCTACGGCATCTGGTACCTCGACCTGACCAACAGCACGTCCGAGACCTGCCGTGCCATCCATCCCGTACTGGTGCTCACCGACCGGGACCGCACGCTCACCCCGTCCCAGATCCAGCTCGAGTTCTCGGAGCGGTCCGATCCGGGCACCCAGCACCGCGTGACCTGGGAGACCACCGAACGGCACGAGCAGATCGGCGTGTTCGGCAGCGGTGAGGACGACGACTTCCCCGGCTTCACGGTGGCGGCGGGGCGCACGGTCACCGTCCAGGTCCGGATGGCCTTCACCTCGGACACCGTTCCCGGCCCGGTCACGGCCAACGCGGCCGTCGTCCAGCGGCTGTCGGGAGCGGAGAAGAGCGGCGGTGACGGGGACTGGGTCGGCGAGTCGGCCGACTACAGCTTCACCGTCGTCGAGGGGAACATCGACGGCGGCACCGACGTGGAATCCGGCACCGGGACGGGTAGCGACGAGGACGCCGGTACCGGGACGGGCGATGAGGAAACCGGTACCGAAACGGAAACCGGCACCGGCACCGGCACCGGCACTCGCAAGGAAACCGGCACCGGGACGGACACCCCCCGCCGCGACGCCGCCGGGAATCCGCTCCCCGAACTGGCCCGCACCGGACAGGACAGGGCCGCCGGGGCCGGGCTCACGGCCGCCGCGCTCCTCCTCGGCGGGGTCGCGGCGCTGGCCGGTGCCCGGAGGATCCGCAGGGTGCGGGACTGACCTGCCCGCAGGAGCCGCCATGTCGAGTTCATGTGCGTCTGCCAGCATCGGGCCGTGGACTTTCCGAACAACCAGGCACCCGGCGCACCGATCCGATCCGGAATTCCGGAGCACGGGCGCATCCCCAAGTACTACGCGGTCAAGGCTCACCTCTCCGTCCTGACGGACGAATTGGGCGAAGGCGGAACGCTGCCCACGGAGCGCGACCTCGCGGTCCGCTACGACGTGTCGCGCGAAACCGTGCGGCAGGCGCTGCGCGAACTGCTCCTGGAGGGCCGGCTGCGCCGCCAGGGACGCGGCACCGTGGTGGCGGGGCCCAAGCTGGAGCAGCCGCTCTCCCTAGCCAGTTACACCGAAGGGGTGCGCAGGCAGGGCCGCAGGCCGGGCCGCTCCCTCATCGGGCTCGACAGGTTCCCCTGCCCCGAGGCGCTCTCGGCGGAGATCGGCATCACCCTCGGCGAACCCGTCTGGCACCTGGAGCGCGTCCTGCTCGCCGACGACGACCGGGTCGGCCTGGAGAGCACGTACGTCTCCGTCGCCCGTGTCCCCGACCTGGACACGGAGTTCGACCCCGACTCGTCGTTCTACGCCTACCTCCGCGAACGGCTCGGCATCTCCTTCGGCGACGCCGACGAGCGGATCGAGACCGTACTGGCCACCCCGCGCGAGGCGCTGCTGATCGGTACGCCGCCCGCCCTGCCCATGCTGCTGCTCCACCGGGTCTCGCGGGACGCGGCGGGCCTGCCGCTGGAGCGGGTCCGGACCCTCTTCCGCGGCGACCGGTTCTCCTTCACGACCCAGCTGGGCGGGCAGCGGCACGTACAGTAAGGTCACGGAACAATAACGGGTCTAGGCCAGTCTTGGGGGGTCGTTCACCCCCCGGCTGCCGCCCGGATTCGTCGGGGTCACCCGCCCCCGCGAGCGTTGCCGTCGTGAGAGTCATCGTCGTAGGAGCCGGCGTGGTGGGAACCATGCACGCCTGGCACGCAGTGAACCGCGGCCACGAGGTCGTACAGATCGAGCGAGAGAGCGAGGCCCGCGGAGCGTCCCTCCGCAATTTCGGCCAGATATGGGTGAGCGGCCGGGCGTGCGGTGAGGAGCTGGACACCGCACTGCGGGCCCGCGAGCTCTGGGAAGGCATCGGCCGGCAGGTGCCGGGGCTGGGTTTCCGCGCCTGCGGATCGCTCACCCCGGTCCGCGGCGCACTGGAACTCGCGGTCGCCGAAGCGGCCGTGGCGCGCCCCGACGCGGCATCCCGCGGCTACAAGCTGCTGACCCCCGGCGAGGCGCGGGCGGTCAACCCGGCGCTGCGCGGGGACTTCGAAGCCGCCCTGTGGTGCGAGCGGGACGCGGCCGTCGAGCCGAGGACCGCCCAACTGGAGCTGAAGAAGGCGCTGCTGGCTTCCGGTCGCTACACCTACCTCGGCGGCCGTGAGGTCCGCGAGGTCATCGGCGACAGTGCCGTCCGCGACGACCACGGCGACCTGCACACGGGCGACACCGTGGTCCTGTGCACCGGCGCCTGGCTCGGCGGCCTCGTCCGCGAACTCGCCGGCCCCGGCCTGCCCGTGCGCCGCGTCCGCCTCCAGATGATGCAGACCGACCCGCTCGGCGAGGACCTGACCACCTCCGTCGCCGACGCCGACAGCTTCCGCTACTACCCGGCGTACGCGGGCGAGGCCCTGGACGCGCTCAACGCCGGCCAGGCCCAGGACCCGACCGCCGCCGAACACCGGATGCAGCTCCTCATGGTCCAGCGACGCGACGGTGGACTGACCATCGGCGACACCCACGCGTACGAGCACCCCTTCGACTTCGACACCGTCGAGGAGCCGTACGAGCACCTCACCCGGGTCGCCGAGTCCTTCCTCGGCCGCCCGCTGCCGAGGATCCGGCACCGCTGGGCCGGGGTCTACGCCCAGTGCACCGACACGAGCCGGGTCGTCCACCGCCAGCAGGTGCGCGGTGCGACCTGGCTGGTCACCGGGCCGGGCGGCCGCGGAATGACCTGCTCGCCCGCCATCGCCGAAACGACCGCCAACGAACTGGGCTGGTGAACACGTTGACCGAGAAGCGCACCCACAACCTGATCGTGCTCGACATGGCCGGAACCACCGTCGCCGACGGCGGACTGGTCGAGCAGGCCTTCGCATCCGCCGCCGAGCGGCTGGGCGTCGAACCCGGCTCCGCCGACCACACCGAGAAGCTGGACTACGTCCGCGCCACCATGGGCGAGTCCAAGATCTCCGTCTTCCGCCACCTCTTCGGGGACGAGGACAGGGCCCAGCAGGCCAACACCGCCTTCGAGGAGGCGTACGGGGAGCTCGTCGACGGCGGCCTTGTCGCCCCGGTCCCCGGCGCCCCGGAGGCGATCGAGGAGCTCAGGGCGGCCGGCCGCACCGTCGTCCTGTCCACCGGCTTCGGCCGCGCCACGCAGGACGCCATCCTCGGCGCCCTCGGCTGGCGGGACCTGGCCGCCCTGACGCTGTGCCCCGCCGACGCGGGCGGCCGGGGCCGCCCCTACCCGGACATGGTCCTGGCCGCCTTCCTGCGCACCGGCGCGGTGGACGACGTCCGGAGCATCGTGGTCGCGGGGGACACCTCGTACGACATGCTCAGCGGCGTACGCTCCGGGGCCGGAATCGTCGCGGGCGTCCTGACCGGGGCCCACGACGAGGACCAGCTGGACCGGCACGGTGCCACACACGTCCTGCGGTCGGTCGCCGAGCTGCCGGACCTGATCGCGCGGGCCGAGGCATGACGGGCGGCGGCATCAGGTTCGACCGGGTCACCGTCGCGTACGGCGGGAACACCGTCCTCGACGCCCTCGACCTGACCGTCGAACCCGGCGAGGTCATGGCGCTCCTCGGGCCCTCCGGCTCCGGGAAGACCACCGCCCTGCGCGCCGTCGCCGGATTCGTGCGGCCCGTCTCCGGGCGGGTGTACCTCGGCGACCGCGACGTCACCGGGCTGCCACCGCACCGGCGGGGCATCGGCATGGTCGTCCAGCAGTACGCCCTGTTCCCCCACATGCGGGTCCAGGACAACGTGGCTTTCGGGCTCAAGGCCAACAAGGTCTCCAGGCCGGAGATCCCCGGGCGGGTCACCGAGGCACTCGAACTCGTCGGCATGGCCGCCTACGCCGGGCGCTACCCCCGCGAGCTCTCGGGCGGCCAGCAGCAGCGCGTGGCCATCGCCCGCGCGCTCGCCATCCGGCCGGGTGTCCTGCTGCTCGACGAACCTCTCTCCGCGCTCGACGCGCAGCTCCGTTCCGGAATGCTCGCCGAACTGGCCCGCCTGCACCGCGAACTGCCGGACGTCTCCATCCTGTACGTCACCCACGACCAGGTCGAGGCGCTCACGCTCGCCGACCGGATCGCCGTCATGGACCGGGCGAGGCTCCAGGACTGCGGCACCCCGCAGGAGCTGTACCGCCGCCCCCGTACCGAATTCACCGCCTCGTTCGTCGGCAACGCGAACCTCCTGCCGGTCACGGTCGGTCCGGGGTCCGTCGCCTTCGCCGGGCACGACCTGAAGCTCCCCACCGGTGACGCGGCCACGGGCAGCACCGCGACCCTCTGCGTCCGGCCCCACCTGGTCGGGCTCGGGGACGGGCCCAACGCCCTCACCGGGACGGTCTCGGAGGTCCAGTGGCGGGGTTCCACCCACCGGCTGTACGTGGACGTCGACGGTCACCGCGTCAAGGCGGACATGCGCGAACTGCGCGATACGCCGGCGCTCGGCGAGAAGGTCACCCTGCACTTCGCGTCCGAGGACGCGGTGCTGCTGCCCGTACATCCAGCCCGTCCGGCGGTTGAGAACAGGACGCTCACAGGAGGAGCCCGTGGCTAGCGTGGTCGCCGGGGACGTCCGCCGGGGTTCGGCGGCCGGCGGAGTCCCGCGCCGGCGCACGGCGGCCTGGATCTGGGCCCTGCCCCCCGTGGCCGTCCTCGCGCTCGTGTTCCTCTATCCGCTGGCCCTCGTCGTCCAGCAGTCCGTCACCCCGGACGAGGGCGGCACCTCACTCACCCCGTACGCGGACGTCTTCGCCTCCGAGTCCTTTCGTTCGGCGCTGACGACCACTGTCCGGCTCGCCGTCGGATCGACCGTCGGCTGCCTCGTGCTCGGGTTCGCGCTGGCCCTGGTCATCGCGTTCGTGCCGTTCCCGGGCGGCAGGGCGGTCGCCAGGTTCATCGACGTCTTCCTCTCGTTCCCGTCGTTCCTGATCACGCTCGCCCTGCTGTTCATCTACGGCGCGGTCGGCATGGCCAACGGCCTGTGGACCGATGCCACCGGAGCGCCCGAGGGGCCCTTCCACTTCCTCACCACCCCGTGGGGCGTACTCCTCGCGGAGATCACGTACTTCACCCCGTTCGTGATGCGGCCCCTGCTCGCCGCCTTCTCCCAGATCGACACCGCGCAACTGGAGGTGGCGTCCTCACTGGGCGCCCGCCCCGCACGGATCGTGCGCACGGTGATCCTCCCCGAGGCCCTTCCCGCGCTCGCGGCCGGCGGCAGCCTCGTCCTCGTGATGTGCCTCAACGAATTCGGCATCGTGCTGTTCACCGGGGCGAAAGGGGTCACCACCCTGCCGATGCTCGTCTACGGCAAGGCGATCCTGGAATCCGACTACCCGGCCGCCTGCGTGGTCGCCGTCGTCAACATCGCGATCTCGGTCGGTCTCTACAGCCTGTATCGGATGGTGAGCCGCCGTGCTGGTGCATAGCCGAGCCGGGAAGTGGGCCATCTGGGCCGTCTTCCTCCTCCTCTTCGTCCCGCTGTTCGCGGTGCCGCTGCTGGTCGTCGTCGCCGCCTCGTTCACCACGAACTGGTCCGGCGCCTTCCCCTCCGGGCCCACCACCGAGCACTACGCGGCCGCCACCGGTGGCGACTCCCTCCAGGCCCTCACCACCAGCCTGGTCACCGCCCTCTGCGCCAGCCTGCTGGCCCTCACCGTCGGCTCCTGGGCCGCCGTCGCCGCCGCCTCGCTGCGCAAGCGGGGCAAGAGGTTCCTCGACGCGCTGTTCATGCTGCCGGTGGCCGTGCCCTCCGTCGTCGTCGGCCTCGCGGTGCTCGTGGCGTTCAGCCGGCCTCCGGTGCTCCTCAACGGAACGCGCTGGATCGTGATCCTCGCGCACACCGTTCTTGTCACCGCGTTTGCCTACCAGTCGGTTTCGGCCGCGATCGTACGTCTCGACCCCATGTACGAGCAGGCGGCCGCCGGCCTCGGCGCGCGCCCCTCGTACGTCCTGTGGCGGATCAAGCTGCCGCTCCTGCTGCCGTCGCTCACCGCGGCCGCCGGGCTGTGCTTCGCCCTGTCCATGGGCGAGTTGAGCGCCACGATGATGCTCTACCCGCCGGACTGGACACCGCTGCCGGTGCAGATCTTCGCGGCCACCGACCGTGGCTCGCTCTTCACCGGAGCCGCGGTGGCCGTGGTCCTGATGGGCGCGACGCTGCTCGTCCTGCTCGGCGTCTCCCGCATCCGGACCAGAGCCTCGTACCGCTGACAATCCCGCTCACTTCCAGGAGATACGACACCCATGCGCAAGAACCTCCTCACCCCGGTGGCCGCCGTCACCGGCAGCCTCGCACTCGCCGCCACCCTGACCGCCTGCGGCGGCTCCTCGGCCGCCTCCGACGAGAAGGTCGTCACCGTCTACAGCGCCGACGGCCTCAAGGGCGAGAACGGCGACGGCTGGTACGACAAGGTCTTCAAGGACTTCGAGAAGAAGACCGGCATCAAGGTCGAGTACGTCGAGGGCGGCTCCGGCGAGATGGTGCAGCGCGCCGTCCGCGAGAAGTCCAACACCCAGGCCGATGTGCTCGTCACCCTGCCGCCCTTCATCCAGCAGGCCGACTCCAAGGGGCTGCTGAAGGCGTACGAACCGGCGGGCTCCGAGCAGGTCGACGGCGCGGACAAGGCCGCCGACGGCAAGTGGACCTCGGTCGTCAACAACTACTTCGGCTTCATCTACAACAAGAAGGAGCTGACGACCCCGCCCAAGAGCTGGGAGGAGCTCCTGGACGGGAAGTTCAAGGAGAAGGTCCAGTACTCCACCCCGGGTGTCGCGGGCGACGGCACGGCCGTCCTCATCAAGGCCATGCACGACTTCGGCGGCAAGGCGCCGGCGATGGAGTACCTGAAGAAGCTCCAGACCAACAACGTCGGCCCGTCCGCCTCCACCGGCAAGCTCGCACCCAAGGTGGACAAGGGCGAGCTGCACGCGGCCAACGGTGATGTCCAGATGAACTTCGCGCAGTCCAAGGACATGCCGAACCTCGGCATCTGGTTCCCCGCGAAGGGCAGCGGCAGGCCCACCACCTTCGCCCTGCCGTACGCGGCCGGTCTGGTCGACAAGGCCCCGCACAGCGAGAACGCCAGGAAGCTGCTCGACTTCATGCTCTCCGAGCAGGCCCAGAAGGACGTCAGCGCGGTCGGCGGCGGCTTCTCCGCCCGCAAGGACATCAAGGCCACCGACTCGAACGCGACCGAGCTCGGCAGGCTGATCGAAGGCGTGGAGATCTTCGAGCCCGACTGGTCCGATATCGGCACCAACCTGGACAGCTACGTCGATGCCTGGAAGTCGGCGACGGGTAGCTGACCGTTGCCGCAGCATTCACCGCACAGGTGTGGAACGCCGGTGAAGCGCAACGAAATCATAACGGGTCTGTACCCATGCTCAACTCACCGTTCATGACGGGGAGTTGAGCACCACCAATCGTCTCCCTTCCCTCGGAGGACCCTGTGTCCGCAGGACTGTCCCGCCGTACGCTCCTCATGGGCGCCGCTGCCCTCGCCACCGCCGCCGGGCCGCTCTCCGCAACCGCCGCGCGCGCGGCGGCCCGCACCCCCAAGGTCCTGGCCATCGGCCTGGACGGCGCCATGCTCGGACGGATCAAGGACGCCACCGCACCGAACCTCGACGCGCTCATGGCGTCCGGGCTCACCTCGGGCAGCGCGATCTACGCCAACCCGCTGGCGCCCACCGTGTCCGGCCCCGGCTGGTCCACCGTCATCACCGGTGTCTGGCCCGACAAGCACGGTGTGAAGGACAACAGCTTCACCGGGAGCAAGTTCTCCCAGTACCCCGACTTCCTCACCCGGATCGAGACCGCGAAGCCCGCTCTGTCGACGTACGCGGTCGCCTCCTGGAGCCCCGTCACCGACACGATCTTCTCCTCGAAGGTCGACACCCGTGTCTCCACCCCGGCCGCCGAGTACGACACGGGAACCACCAGCCGTGCCGTCGCCGAACTGAGGAACGGCAACCGGGACGCGGTCTTCGTCCATCTCGACAACATCGACCACGCGGGCCACAGTCACGGCGCCGCGAGCCAGCAGTACCTCGACGCCGTCCGCACCGCGGACGCCCAGATCGGCCGGCTCGTCGCCGCCGTCACCTCGCGGGCCTCGTACGCCTCCGAGGACTGGCTCATCATGGTCACCGCCGACCACGGGCACACCGACGCGGGCGGCCACGGCGGCTCCAGCGCCGGTGAACGGCAGACCTTCCTCATCGCGAGCGGCGGCGGCATCTCCGCGGGCTCCGTCCGCCACGACATCAAGATGCCCGACCTCGCCGCCTCCGCCCTCGCGCACCTCGGCATCGCGATATCCCCGTCCTGGAACCTGGACGGCCGTCCTCTCCAGCAGCCCGCCCCGGACGCCTTCGACGCGCTCCGGCCGCAGCTGACGACCCGCGTCGACGAGACGGGCATCGGGGCCGGAGTCCTCGGCTTCACCCACACCCCGCCCGCCGGCTGGACCATCGAGAACGGGGCGATGGGCACCGGCGGCATGACCGAATGGCGCGGCTGGACCTTCACCACCGACGAGTTCTGGACCGCTGCCGAACGCGACCAGTGGCGCGAGTCCAACGTCCGCGCCCGCAACGTCTTCGCCGTCGCGGACGGCGACGAATGGGTCGACAGGAGCTACACCGGCACCTTCGACTCCACCCTGGTCAGCCCCGCCTGGCCGGTCACCGGCGGTTCCACGGCGGTCCTGCGCTACACCACGCACTACCGCCAGGAGGCCCCGCAGAAGGGCGAGGTCCTCGTCTCGTACAACGGAGGCGCACCCGTCTGCGTGAAGACGTACACCGCCGACGCCGTCGCCAAGGACGAGACGATCACCCTCCAGGTCCCGTCCGGCGCCACGGAGGTCAAGGTCCGGTTCCGCTACACGGCGGGCAACAACTGGTACTGGGTCGTCGACGGGGTCAAGATCAGTTCCTCCTGACCCGAGAGTTCCGCCCGGTCGGACCGGCAGCCTAAAATCAAGGACGTCGGCGCTGCACAGCGCGGTGCCGCCGGCGTCCGGCACCCAGTGCACAGTGCGTACGGCAGGAGCCCGTCCCATGGCAGAGCGCAAGCCGATCGAATCCTGGCTGACCGACATGGACGGGGTCCTGATCCACGAAGGCACGCCGATCCCCGGGGCCGACGCCTTCATCAAGCGGCTGCGGGAGTCCGGACTGCCGTTCCTGGTCCTGACCAACAACTCCATCTACACGGCCCGAGACCTGCACGCCCGCCTCAAGCGCATGGGCCTGGACGTGCCGGTGGCGAACATCTGGACCTCCGCTCTCGCGACCGCCCAGTTCCTGGACGACCAGCGGCCGCAGGGCACGGCGTACGTCATCGGCGAGGCCGGACTCACCACCGCGCTGCACGACATCGGCTACGTCCTCACCGACCACGAGCCCGACTACGTGGTGCTCGGCGAGACGCGTACGTACAGCTTCGAGGCGCTCACCAAGGCGATCCGGCTGATCAACGGCGGGGCCCGCTTCATCTGCACCAACCCGGACGAGACCGGCCCGTCCGCCGAGGGCCCGCTGCCCGCCACCGGCTCCGTCGCCGCGCTGATCACCAAGGCCACCGGCAAGGCCCCGTACTTCGCGGGCAAGCCCAACCCGCTCATGATGCGGACCGGGCTCAACGCGATCGGCGCCCACTCCGAGACCTCCGCCATGATCGGCGACCGGATGGACACCGACGTGCTCGCCGGTCTCGAGGCCGGGATGCAGACGTTCCTGGTGCTCACCGGGCTCACCACGCACGCCGACATGGACCGCTACCCGTTCCGGCCGTCCACGGTCGTCGACTCGATCGCGGACCTGGTCGACCTCGTCGACCTGCCCGTGGAGTAACCGCCCGGGGCCGGAGGTCACCCGACCGGCCCACAGGGGATGCGGGGAGCAGTGACGCAGGTGAATCTGCCATCAGGAGGTTTACGATGCGTTCACTGCCCATCACGTTCTGTGCCACATTGGCGGCCGCAACCATAGCCCTGCCCGCGTCCACCGCACTGGCCGAATCCGACAAGGACCACAAGGGTTCGGTCTCGGTCACCCCGTCCACCGTCTCCCCCGGCGGGGAGGTCGAACTCTGGGTCGACGCCTGCGGCAAGAGCAGGTCGGCCACGGGGAACTCCGAAGCCTTCGTCTCCGAAGCGCGCTTCGCACCGGCCGACGGCAAAGGCCTCTTCGCCGAGGCCCGGATCCGCTCCGACGCCGCACCCGACGACTACGAGGTCTGGGTGACCTGCAAGGACGGCCACGGCAAGGCCACCGGCACGTTCACCGTCGTCCACCACAGCCGCCCCTCGCCCGTCGCCCCCGTCCGGGCCGGCGGCGGAGGCACCGCGGCCCTCGCCGAACAGGCCGGCGAGCAGAGCGGTCCCGGGACCCGGCACGCGGTGATCGGACTCGCCCTCGGCGCCGTAGCGGCCGTAGCCGTCGCGTTCCGCAGTGCGCGCCGCCGCCGTTCGGCGCTGGACTGACATGCCTGCCTCCGACCGCCCCGCAGGCTCCGGGCGGTTGCTGACCGGTGTCGCGTGGGCCGTCCTCCTGCTGGGACTGTGGCTGTGGGGCCGTGAGGCCACCGACGGCAGCTCCGCGCCGACGACCGGCGATGTCGCCGCGGTGGGGCGCCCCCTGGGCGTACCGCTGCCCCCGGCGCACGACCCCCTCGACGGGGCCACACCGCAGCGGGTCGAGATCCCCTCGATAGGGATCGAGGCACCCGTCGTCGGACGCGGCCTCGACACCTCGGGGGCCATCGACCCGCCCCCGTTCGAGATGCCGCAGACCGTCGGCTGGTACGACAGCGGCACCGAGCCCGGCACCGAGGGCGCCGCGCTCTTCGTCGGCCACGTCGACACCGAGACCAAGCCGGCCGTCTTCTACGGGCTCAGCGCGGCCCGGCCCGGCGAGAAGATCCGGGTGAGCCGGTCCGACGGGACGGTCGCCGAGTTCACCATCGACGACGTCCAGGTCGTCACCCGGGAACGCTTCGACGCCAAGAAGGCCTACGGTCCCCGCGAGGACGGGCGGGCGGAGCTCCGGCTGATCACCTGCGGCGGTACGTACGACCGCAAGTCCCACGCCTACACGGCCAATGTGGTCGTCTCGGCGTATCTGACGGGCGAGAAGCAGGGCACGGGCAGGAGCCGCGTCTGAGGCGGACCGTACACGGGCCCGGCCGGCGGCCCGCTCCCCCTCGGAGTCGCCGGCCGGGCCGGTCCTCGACCGCGGTGCCCGGACTGCGGGAGAAGCCCGGCACAGCACGGGAGGTCGGTGGTCCGCACTGCAGGACACTGTAGGGCGGGGGACCGGTGCGGCCCAGTGGGTTTTTGACAGGATGTCCGGGTCCGGAGGAGGCGTCCGCCGCCCGGACCGCTGTGCCAGGATGGATCCGACCGGTAGTACATCGCTGCGAGGGGGAATGGATGTACGGCAGTTACACCGGCCGGTCCGACGTGCGCACGCGCGCGAGGACGACCGGGCTGAGGACCGGTACGGCAGCCGCGATCGGGGCGGTCCTGCTGCTCGCCGGGTGTTCCTCGTCCGGTGACGGGGACAAGGGCGCGCCCACCGCCGTCGACCAGCAGCCCAAGGGGAGCGACCCGTACTGGGTCAACCCCGACGGGAACGCGGCGAAGCAGGTGGCCTCCTACGTGGAGGACGGCGACAGGAAGAACGCCGACCTGATCCGGAAGATCGCCGAACAGCCGGTGGGCGAGTGGATCGGTCCGGAGAATCCGCAGGAGGCGGCGAAGGGCTTCACCGAGGCGGCCGAGAAGGCCGACCGGGACGCCCTGCTGGTCCTCTACAACATCCCGCACCGGGACTGCGGACAGTTCTCGAAGGGCGGGGCGGCGGACGGCGATACGTACCGGGCCTGGGTGGAGAGCGTCGCCCGGGGCATCGGGGACCGCCGGGCGACGGTCGTCCTGGAACCGGACGCCGTACTGCACCTGGTCGACGGATGCACCCCGCAGGAGTTCCACGAGGAGCGGTACGACCTGCTGAAGGGCGCGGTCGTGCGGCTGAAGAAGCAGCCGGGCACCACGGTCTACGTGGACGCGGGCAACGCGGGGTGGCAGACGCCCGACGCGCTGTTCCAGCCCCTGCAGCGGGCGGGCGTCGCGGAAGCCGACGGATTCGCCGTCAACGTGTCCAACTTCCAGACGACGGCGGCCAGTACGGAGTTCGGCAAGCAGCTGTCCGCGAAGGTGGGCGGCAAGCCCTTCGTGATCGACACGAGCCGCAACGGCAACGGCCCGTACGACGGCGGCGACCCCGCGGAGAACTGGTGCAATCCGCCGGGACGGGCGCTGGGCGAGCCCCCGACGACCGAGACGGGCGACGAACTGGTCGACGCGTACCTGTGGGTCAAGCGGCCGGGCGAGTCGGACGGCGACTGCAAGGGCGGACCCAAGGCGGGCGACTGGTGGGCGGAGTACGCGCTCGGTCTGGCCCGCAACACGAAGTAGCCGAGGGCCCCGTGCGGCCTGAGCGGCCGCACGGGGAGCCTTCGGCCTTCGGGCGACAGACCTAGGGGACCTCGACCCAGGTGCCCTCGGACGGCGTGCCCTGGTCGTCCGTGACGAAGAGCATGTACCAGCCCGACGGGACCAGTGCCCGGTTCTTCGGGACCGTCACCGTGACGCTGTCCGCGGACTTCTCCAGGTCCAGTGCGATCGACCGCTGGTCCGTGTCCGTGACATGGGTGACCGCACTGGGCCGCATCAGCTTCGCCGAGGCGATGGAGGACGCGTGCTGCGTGGTGAACAGCCCCGTGCCGCCCCGCTTGATCCGCTTCGGGCCCGCCGTCAGCTCCGGGCGGGCATCGCGGTACAGGTACGGCGGCGTGTAGATCTCGATGCGCTGCTCGAACGTGCCGGGCCGCGTGTTCGCCGCGTCCGAGTAGAGCGAGTCCGAACCGAAGATCATCACCCGTCCGTCGGGCAGCAGGACCGAGCCGGAGTGGTAGTTGCGGCCCACCGCCGGGTCCGCGACCCGCTTGTACGTGTCCGTCTTCGCGTCGTACAGCCGGGCCTGCAGGCTGTCCGAACCGCCGCGCCCGCGGTAGTCGTTGGAGCCGCCCGTGACCAGCAGGGAGTCGTCGGGGAGGAGGGAGGCGCTCGGGTAGCGGGTGCCCTCGGACAGCGACGCGCCGTCCTTGAACCTGGGGTCGTCCTCCCGGAGGTCGACCAGCCGCGACTTCTCGCTGGACTTCTCGGACTCGCCGACGCCGCCACCGCCGATCACCATGAACTTCTCGTCCTGGGCGGGAGGGAGCCGTACGGTCGCCGACGTCTCCATCTTGTCCGGGTCGCTGAGCCCGGGGATCTTCTCGAACTTGTTGGACTCCAGATCCCAGATGCCGGGGGCGCGGCCGACGTTCGCCGGTCCGTAGCCGGCGTTGGAACCGGAGTAGAAGAGCTTGCCGCTGTTCAGCAGGAAGACCGCCGGGTAGGTGGGGAACTTCCGGACGATGCCGGTGTACTCCCACTCCTTGGTCTTCGGGTCGTAGACCTCGTCCTTGCCGGGGACTATCTGCCCGATCTCGTCCAGGCCGGAGAGCGCGAGGACCTTGCCGTCCTTGAGCGTGGTCAGCGTGGGGTACCAGCGGGCCTCGTTCATCGGGTCGACGGTGATGTACTTCTCCGCCACCGGATCGAACTCGTAGGCCTCCTTGATGCCCTGGAAGTCCTTCTTGTCGAGGGCCAGCTTCTGCGCGATTCCGTATACGTTCCGGGTGTCGGAGCCCGACAGGCCCGCGATCCGGTAGTTGTCCTCGGTGCCCGTCTCGTACTTCGCACCGGACTTCTGCGCCTCGACGTAGATCCGGCCCAGCCCCGGGTCGTTGCGCAGGAAGGCCCCGGTCTGCTTGTCGAAGACCTTGGTGGCCTTCTCCACGAGCACCGGGTCCTTGGTGACGAACGTCCTGCCGTTCTCCTTGCCCGTGAAGCGGGTGCCCGCGGGCAGCGTGATCGGCTTGTCGGGGTCCTCGTTGTGGACGATCATCAGGCCGCCGGCCTTGGTGACGTCACCCTCGAGCTTCTCGTACTGCTTCGTTCCGCCGGCTATGAGGAGCTTGCCGTCGGGCAGTTGCGTGTGGCCCGCGCAGAACATGTCCTTGGGTGTCGGGATGTTCTTGTACGTGTTCGCCTTCGGGTCCCACAGCACGGAGCGGAAGCTCTTGGCGTCGAAGTTCTTCTGGTTGTTCCCCGAGCCCGCGACGAGCAGCACCTTGCCGGTGTGCAGCAGCGCCGCGTGGATCGTGTTGATCCGGAACTCGGAGGGTATGTCCAGGAAGTCCCAGTGGCCGTTCTCGGCCTTGTACTCCGGCTTGTTGATCGTGTACTCGTGGTAGCGCTCGGTGCCGACGCGGTACAGCCACGGACCGTTCGCACCCGCGAGCGCCAGAACCACCGCCGTACTGATCGCCAGACGGCGGGTACGGCGGCTCGGACGGTACTTCATGTCTTACGTCCCCCAAGGGCGATCTGCATGGTCTGGTCGTTCCCCGCCCAGGTGGGCTGCTCCTGCGGAGCGTGCTCGGGCCGGGGGGTGTCGGGGCCGCCCCGGCGCTTCTTCTTCTTTTCGGCACGGACGGTGTGCCGCCAGCCGAAGATCGGTGCCGCGGTGATCAGCAGCGCCAGGCAGGCCCAGGTCAGCATGGCCGGGTGGTTGTGCCCGTTGAAGAAGGACGCGGCGATCGACCCGCCGAAGACCAGGATGAAGAACAGGTGGATGCGGAAGGTGCCGAAGAGGGTGTCCGGGCTGGACGAATCGCCCTTGGGCGTCACCACGAACGAGCTCTTGCGGCGCAGCACGGCGTCCATCAGCGAGCGTGCGTAGATCGGCGCGGAGAGTGCGGACATCACCATGCCGGCGAGGCCGCCGGAGCCCTCGGGCTCGTGCGGCGAGACGTTGTGGCGGCGGTTCCAGATGTAGAGGCCGATCTGGAGCGCCGAGGCGTTGCCGTACAGCATCATCCAGATCACCGGGTCGATCTGCACACCGGAGGCGCCCATGCCCAGGAACAGGGCACAGCTCAGTGCCGCGAGGATCCAGTTCATCGCGGACATCGGATAGAAGATGATCATCATCGTGTAGTTGAAGAGCTTGCCCGCGGGGAGGGAGCCCCAGCCCTTCCAGTACTGCTTGAGGATCGTCTCGTACGTACCCCGGGACCAGCGCAGCTGCTGGGTGAAGAAGTCCGTCCACGCGGTCGGGCCCTCGCCGACGGCCAGGACGTCCGGGGTGTAGACGGAGCGCCACTTCTTGCCGGTGAGCGGGTTGCGGTGGCGGTGGATCTCGAAGCCGGTGGCCATGTCCTCGGTGATCGAGTCGTACAGACCGCCGATCTGCTTGAGGGCCGAGATCCGTACGGCGTTGCTCGTGCCGACGAACATGGGAGAGCCGTAGCGGTTGCCGGCGCGCTGGATCAGCGCGTGGAAGAGGAACTGCTGGGACTCCGCGGCCTTGGTGACGAACGTGTCGTAGTTGCCGTAGACCTGCGGGCCGATGACGAAGCCGATGTCCGGGTCGCGGAAGTAGCCGAGCATCCGCTCCAGGTAGTTGGGCAGCGGGACGTGGTCGGTGTCCACGGACGCGAAGAAGTCGTAGGCGTCGCCGTGCGCGTCGAGCCAGGCGTTGTAGTTGCCGTGCTTGGTCTTGGCGCGGTGCGGGCCCTTGGCCTGGTTCCAGTGCGCGACGCCCTTGCGGGAGAAGTGGTGCACCCCGAGCCGGGCGCAGACCTCCTTCACCGCGGGGTCGTCGCCCTCGTCCAGCAGCCAGACGTGCATGAGCCCGCGGTGCCTGATCCTCACCGCCGCCTCGAGCGTCTTCGTCACCATCTCCAGGGGCTCCTTGCCCGGGACGAAGGAGGTGAGGAAGGCGACCCGGGTGCCGGTCTCCGGGACGACGGGGACCGGGTCACGGGCCACCAGCGTCGCGTGTGCGTTCGACAGGACGTTCATCGTGCGGAAGAGCTCGATCAGGCCGATCGAGACGAGCATGACGATGTCGAGGATGAGCAGCGTGTCGTTCTTGAGGTTCGGGTCGCGCTCCGTCCAGTGCTCGGGCTGCATCAGCCAGGCGAACAGGCCGAGCGAAAGGAGCGGTGCCGCGCCGAGCAGCAGGGCCGCGCGGATCCGGTGCGGCTCCTGCGAGAGGAGCGAGCGGAACTGGACCGTGTAGGGCCGGGTCGGGTCGGGCTGGGTCAGAGGCCCGGCGAGCCGGCTGTAGTGCTCGTAGTCGTAGCGCGGCAGCGCCTTCTTCGTACGCCGCCGTGATCCCCCGGTGCGCAGCTGCGGGGGTATCCGCAGCTGTGTCGTCCGGGAAGGGTCGTGGTCGTGCCGGTCGCCTGGCGGCGTCGACGTCATGGTCATCCCCCCGCACGCAAGCTGTCTGCGTGGTTGTTCGGTCATTTCGTCCGCGCGGCCGGGTCCCCTCGTTCACCACGTCCGCACTCTGTGAAGGGCCACCGTCCACAGAGACATGGAATGGAACCCTTCCGGTTGCATGATGCCCCCTCGGCATCAGCGCCCGAGCGGGACCCCCACCCCGCGGGGAAAGCAACCGGAATGCTTGCTTCCGTCGTCTCAACTGCATGAGTCCGAAGCCTCCTTGGAGTCGACGGCACCAGGACAGGTTGTCCGACCTGTGGCGTGATCGCAAGGGTGAAACAGGCTGTTTACCGGGCATACGCACGATTTGGGTGACGTGTGTGAAGGGGCGTGCGGAGGTGGCCGTCGGCGCCACGGAACCGCCCTGCCCCCAGGCATACGAACAAGACCCCCTCACGCTCGGTGAGGGGGTCTTGCTGTTGCGTGCGCCGTCAGGGACTCGAACCCCGGACCCGCTGATTAAGAGTCAGCTGCTCTAACCAACTGAGCTAACGGCGCCTGCTGACCTGGAGAACTCTACCCGATCCGCCGGAGTGCTCCTGACCGATTCCCGGCCGCTCCGGCCTGTCGGATGGTCGTTTTTTCCCTTTGGTCCGTCAACATGAGAAATGTCTGTCGTGAAGTTGAGATACGGAAGATCCGACGGTTGCGGAGGGGAAGAGGGAGTGGCATGACTGTGCCGGTCTTCGAGGAGTACGAACCCGCCATCGACTGCGGCTGCGCCGGGTGCGCCCAGCAGCGGCGCGCCGCCGCGGCGCTGCCGGTGAGGTACGGCGGCCACCCGGCCGCCCACGGTGCGCGGCGCGCGCTGGTGCTGGTCACCGCGGCGGGAATGGTCCTGTCCTGCGGGGCGGCCGAGGCGGCGTCCCTGGCCCACCGGAGTGCGGGGGCCGCCGGGGCCGCGGACCCCCAGCCCGTCACCCCGCAGGGCTCGGTCGGGCCCCTGAACGGCACCGGAGCCTCCGGGCCGCCGTCCGGACCGGACTCCGTGCCACGCGCGACGACCCGGACCGCCATCATCGACCGCGCCAAGAAGTGGGTGTCCTCACAGGTCCCCTACGACATGGCGAAGTACTGGTCCGACGGGTACCGCCAGGACTGCTCCGGCTATGTGTCGATGGCCTGGAACCTCGGCAGCAACGAGTGGACCGGCAGCCTCGCCACGTTCGGGACGAAGATCGCCCGGGCCGATCTGCAGCCCGGCGACATGCTGCTCTTCCACAACCTGGCCGACCCCGCGGTGGGCTCGCACGTCACGATCTTCGGCGGCTGGGCCGACAGCGCGCACAAGCACTACCTCGCCTACGAGCAGACCCGGCCGCACACCCGCAAGGCGACGACGCCCATGGCGTACTGGAGCAACTCCTCCAAGTACGTGGCGTACCGCTACAAGGGCCTCACGAGCGGAACGAGCGGCAGCGGGTCGGGCACCGCGTTCCCCGGGGTGAAGAAGTTCGGCGCCGGGGCCGACAACGCGTACGTGACCCAGCTCGGGAAGATGCTCATCGCCCAGGGCGGCAAGCGCTTCTACAAGCAGGGCGCCGGGCCGCGCTGGAGCGACGCGGACAAGCGGGCCACCCAGGCGTTCCAGAAGGCGCAGGGATGGAAGGGCAAGGAAGCGGACGGCATCCCCGGCCCGGACACCTGGAAGCTGCTGGTCAAGGGCAACGGGCGGAGGATTCCCGCCGCCGGGTCGGGCGGCAGCCCGAGCGCCGCCCCGGCGTACCCCGGGCGCGGCGTATTCAGGCCGGGGCAGTCCAACAGCCATGTCCTCAGGCTCGGCACCCGGTTGGTGGCGAAGGGATACGGCGCGCAGTACGTGACGGGCCCCGGACGGAAGTGGACGGAGGCGGACCGCCGCAACGTCGAGGCCTTCCAGAAGGCCCAGGGCTGGCGCGGGGGCGCGGCCGACGGGTATCCGGGGCCGGAGACCTGGCGGCGGCTCTTCGCGTGACGGCGGCGACACGGTAGCGGCGGTGTGGGAACGGAACGGACATGACGGAGGCTGGAATGCGATCCACGGAGAACGAGTGGGCCGGGGAGCCGGTGGCGGCCGGGTACGACGAGCCGGGCGCGGCACCGGTGCCGGGTGGTGCAGCGGGGGTGGCGCCGGGTGCTGCCGTACCGGAGACGGTGCGTGCCCCCGGGCCGGACGATCCGCCGACGGGGACCGGGAACTCGGCGCGGGCCGAGCTGTCCGCGAACGGTGCGCGGGATGTGCCGGGGGACCGGGCGGGGGACGCGGACGGGTGGGGCGCGGTGGCTGCGTCGCCGGTGCCGATGGGTGTGCATGTGCGTGTGGTGCCCGGACCGGATGCGGGGGAGGGCGAGGCGTGGGGGGCCGGGCCTGCCCTCGTACCCCTGACCGATCCGGTGCCTGCCGTGGAGCCCGGTCAGGCTCCGGATCTTGCTCCGGTGCTTGTCGTGGAGGACTCGGGGGCCGTGGTGCCGTCGGATCCGGGAGCGGCGACTGTCGTGGCGAGCCCCGTTGAGGGCGGCCCGGCGGACCACGACCCGGATCTCGGCCTCGATCCCGAGCCAGGGACACAGCTCCTGTCCGGGACCCAGTCCGAGCTCCGGCCGGATCTCCGGCCCGAGGCGGTTCCGGATGCGGTGTTCGGGGTGTCCGCCCCGCTGAGCCGGAGTACCGGGCTGAACGGGGCGGTCCTCGCCGCCGGTGCGCCGGGGGAGTGGGACCGGATGGGCGACGGCGGCCCCAGGCCCGGGTGGTGGGACTCGGCCCCGCCGGAAGGAGCCGCGGGCGGCGGGGACCCCGGCGCGTGGTGGGGGGCCGGGCGGCGGCACTCCGTCATCGCCAACGAGACGACGGCGCCCATTCCCGTACACCTGCTCTTCCGTGACGAGGACAGCCACGACAGCAAGCCCACCGAGGCCGGCACCGGAACCGGAACCGGCCTCGGAGCCGGCCTCGGAGTCGGCGCGGGCGTCGGTGTCGCGGTGCGGCGCCCCGGTGTCCGGCGGCCGCCCGTGCCGCGTTCGCCCCAGGAACAGGCGCCGACCCGGCCCTCACCCCTCGCCGATCCCAGGCTCGCCGAGCGGCCCGGGCCCGTGCTCCCCGGGTGGACCGCGCTGCTCACCGCCGCGGCCGGAACCGGCGCCGGACTCGCCCTGCTCTGGTGGACCGGCGCCCTGCCCGCCGAGGTGGCCGACCGCCTCGGGATCGGCGCCCGCCCGTACGACGGCATCGGTACCGGGACCTGGGCGCTGCTCGCGCTGCTCGCGACCGTGGTGCTCTTCGCGCTCTGCGGCCTGGGACGCGGCCGGGTCGGGTACGCCTCGGTGCTCACCCTGTTCGGCGAGTACCGGGGAACTGCCCGGCGCACCGGCCTGATCTGGGTCTCCCCGCTCCTGCTGCGCCGCCGCGTCGACGTACGGCTGCGGCACTGGCGCAGTGAGCCGCTGCCCGCCGTGGACGCGAGCGGGACCTCTCTGCGCGTCGTCGTCCTCGTCGTCTGGCGGATCAAGGACACCGTGCGGGCCACGCTCGGTGTCGCGGACCACGAGCAGTACCTGCGGGACCAGGTGGAGGCGGCGCTCGCGCGGGTGCTCTCGCAGCTGCCCGCCGACGCCTTCCACGAGGAGACCCGCACCCTGCGCGACGCCGAGACCGTCGGCGACGCGTTGACCCGGATGCTGAAGGCGGACTGCGTGCCGGTGGGCATCGAGGTGTACTCCGCGCAGCCGACCGGGATCGAGTACGCCCCGGAGGTCGCGGCGGCGATGCAGCGGTGCCGGGTGGCGGCCATCGACGCCAAGCACCGGGACGGCGTGCTGACCTCCGTGGTGGACGCGGTGGACGACACCGTCCGCAGGCTGACCTCGCGCGGCATCGTCGAGCTCGACGCCTACGAACACAAGGCCCTGGTCAGGGATCTGACGGTGGCCTTCTACACCGGTCGCAGCGGAGGAGAAGGGGCCTGACGGGCTCCGGGGGCCCTGCGGTGGTGGCCGAAACCGTTCCCACATTGGTCTGGACATGTTCATGCCGCGTCAATAATCTGGGACTTGGTCTAGACCGCACAACTTGCGCGCAGTAAGAGCCCCCGGAACATCCCCCACGTTCTCTAGGAGCGACACAGCATGCGGAAAAGGGCAAGCGCGGCCGTCATCGGCCTTGCGATAGCGGGCGTCTCCATGTTCGCGACCGGCAGTGCCAGTAGCCACGGCTACACGGATTCCCCCATCAGCCGGCAGAAGCTCTGTGCCAACGGCACCGTCACCAACTGCGGAAACATCCAGTGGGAGCCGCAGAGCGTCGAGGGGCCCAAGGGCTTCCCGGCGGCAGGACCTGCGGACGGCAAGATCTGTTCCGGCGGGAACAGTCAGTTCGCCCAGCTCGACGACCCCCGTGGCGGCAGCTGGCCGGCCACCAACGTCACCGGCGGGCAGGGCTACAGCTTCCGCTGGCAGTTCACCGCACGTCACTCCACGACCGACTTCCGGTACTACATCACCAAGAACGGCTGGAACTCCAGCCAGCCGCTCACCAGGGCCGCGCTGGAGTCGCAGCCCTTCATGACGGTGCCGTACGGGAACCAGCAGCCCCCGGCCACGCTGACCCACCAGGGCACCATCCCCACCCAGAAGACCGGCAAGCACATCATCCTGGCCGTCTGGACCATCGCGGACACCAGCAACGCGTTCTACGCCTGCTCCGATGTCCAGTTCTGAGGCGTAGCCGGGTAACCGGCAGCACAAAGCGCAGTGGGCGGTCTCCGTTTACGGAAACCGCCCACTGCGTTGTCTGTGCGCCGTCAGGGACTCGAACCCCGGACCCGCTGATTAAGAGTCAGCTGCTCTAACCAACTGAGCTAACGGCGCCTGGTGACTCGAAAATAATACCTGGTCCTCAGGGGTGCTGGTGACACGTGCCCGCGTCACCCCCGGTGGCCCCGTCTCCCATGGGCCGACACCCTTCCCGCAGAGGGAGTCAGTTTCTTTCGTAAGTGATCTTCATTTTTGCGTAGCTCTTTGTAGGGTGAGTCCCGTGACGAAACGACGACTCTCTCAGGTGGCCGAGTACGCAGGTGTCAGCGAGGCGACGGTCAGCCGTGTCCTCAACGGCAGCCCCGATGTGGCGAGCACGACCCGCGAGGCGGTGCTGAGCGCGCTGGACGTGTGCGGCATCGAGCGCCCGCTCCGCTACCGCGCCGAACGGGCCGCGCTGATCGGCCTGGTCGTACCGGATCTGCAGAATCCGATCTTCTCCGCGTTCGCCGAGGCCCTGTGCGGGCTCCTGAACAAGCGCGGGCTCATACCCGTGCTCTGCACCCGGACCGCCGACGGCGTCTCCGAGGCCCACTACATCGAGATGCTGCTCCAGCAGAACATCGGCGGCATCGTGTTCATCGGCGCCAGTTACGCCGACGCGGGCCCGGAACACGGCCGTGTGCTGCGGGAACGCAAAGTTCCGATGGTGCTCATCAATGCGGCGGACGAGAACCTCGGCGTCGCTCAGGTCAGGGTGGACGACGCCCTCGCCGCGGACCAGGCGCTGACCCACCTCGCGGCCCTGGGTCACGAGCGCATCGGCATGATCCTCGGCCCGGTGGGGCACGTCCCCTCGGCCAGGAAGCTCGCCGGTTTCGCGGCCTTCTGCGCCCGCCGGGGGGTCGCCCCGGACGAGTGGCGGCGACGGGTGGCGCATGCGCTGTTCACGATGGAGGGCGGTGCCACCGCGCTGCCCCGGCTGCTGGCCGAAGGGGTCACCGGCATCGTTTGCGCCAGCGACGCACTCGCGCTCGGGGCAGTGCGGGGGGCCCGCCGCCAGGGGGTGTCCGTGCCGCGTGACCTCTCCGTGGTGGGCTTCGACGATTCCCCGTTCATGGTGGCCACGGACCCGCCGCTGACCACCGCGCGGCAGCCGATCCTGGCGATGGCCTCGGCGGTGGTCGCCTCGCTCATGACGCAGATCGACGGCCATGCGGGCGCAAACGACCTGATGATGTTCGACACCGAGCTCATCGTCCGGGGCTCCACGGCCGCCCGGCCCCGCTGAGCCGGCGGGGGCCGGGTGGGACCCCCTTCCGTGTTTCTTGCGCAAGCCGCCGACATTAATTTCTTGCGTAGATGCATTGACTTCTTGCGTAACCGGCTTCTACCTTCAGCGCAGCTCAGTGCTCGGGGTCCGACAGCCCCGCAGTGGACCTCGAGGAAGGCACGATTCGCATGGATGGCATGCCCGGCATCAGCAGACGTCAGGTTCTCGGTTCGGCGACGGCCGTCGCTCTGGCCCTTGCACTCACGGCCTGCGGCGGCTCCGCTCCCTCGTCCTCCGGTGTGGACAAGAACGGTGTGGTCACGGTCGTCGTGAACGGCATGCCGGCCAAGACGCAGCCGGTCGACCGCAAGAACTTCGAGGAGGACGTCAAGGCGTTCGAGAAGAGCCACCCGAAGATCAGGATCGACGCCCGCGAGGGCCAGATGGATCCGAAGACCTTCGCGGCCAAGCTCGCCGGCGGCCAGCTCGAGGACGTGTACTACGTCTACTTCACGGACCCCGCCGGACTGATCGAGCGCCGCCAGGCGGCCGACATCAGCAAGTACGTCGGGGACGTGCCGTACTTCAAGGACATCGACCCGGCGCTGATGAAGGTCTTCAAGGACGCCGACGGCAAGACGTACGGCCTGCCCACCGGCAACTACTCGCTGGGCCTGCTCTACAACCGCGCCCTGTTCACGAAGGCCGGACTCGACCCCGACAAGCCCCCGGCCACCTGGGAAGAGGTGCGCACGGCCGCCAAGAAGATCAGTGCGCTCGGTGACGGCACCGTCGGGTACGCCGACTACAGCAAGAACAACCAGGGCGGCTGGCACCTCACCTCGTGGATCTACTCCATGGGCGGCGATGTCGCGAGCAAGCAGGACGGCACGTGGAAGGCGGCGTTCAACAGCGACGCGGGACGCAAGGCGCTCCAGGCGCTGCACGACATGCGCTGGACCGACAGGAGCATGGGCACCCGCCAGCTCCTGGAGATAGCCGACGTCCAGAAGATGATGGGCGCCGGGAAGCTCGGGATGTACATGGCAGGTCCCGACAACATCCCGACCATCGTCAAGCAGTTCGAGCGGGAGTACGAGGAGTACGGCCTGGCGGCACTGCCGGGCAACGCGACCCTCGGTGGCGGCGACGGCTTCATGCTCAACCCGAAGGCATCCCCGGAGAAGATCAGGGCCGGACTCCAGTGGGTCCAGTGGAAGTACCTGAGGAGCCCCGAGCGCGAGGCGGTGGACAGCAAGCGGGCCAAGGCCGACGGCGTACCCATCGGGCTGCCGCAGCCGAGGCTGTTCGCCGGTGGGACGCAGGCGAAGATCGACGAGATCCGCGCGCAGTACGCCAACACCCCGGTGGGGAACTACCGGCCGTTCGTCGAGCGCAACGCGCAGGTGGAGACCAAGGTCGAACCGCCCAACGCCCAGCAGCTCTACACCGTCCTCGACGGGGTCATGCAGTCCGTGCTGACCAAGGAGGACGCGGACATCGACGCCCTCCTGGCGGAGGCGGCGAAGAAGGCCGACGTCATCCTCGCCCCGGTGAAGTGACCGTGTCCCCCCAGCCGCTCTCCTCCACCGTGGCGAGGAGCACCGACGAGGACGCGCCCCCGCCCGCGCCCAGGCCCCCGGCCGGGGCGCGGGCGGGGGCCGGGACGAGGAACTCCCTCCTCCGCCGTGCGGTGCGCGAGAACCTGGTCGCGTACCTCTTCCTCGCCGCCGGTGTCCTCTGCTTCGCGCTCTTCTCCTGGTACCCGATCGTGCGCGGCGTCCTGCTCGGCTTCCAGCAGGTCACCTTCGCCGAACCCGCCCGGTGGGTGGGCCTGGACAACTTCCGGCGCCTGTTCGAGGATCCGCTGTTCCTGACCGCCTGGCAGAACACCGGCTACTTCACCCTGCTCGCCCTCGTGTTCGGCTTCGCCGCCCCGTTCGCCACCGCCGTCGTCCTGAACGAACTGCGGCACGGACGCCCGTACCTGCGCATGACCGTCTACCTGCCGGTCATGCTGCCGCCGATCGTCACCATGCTCCTGTGGCGCTGGTTCTACGACCCGGGCCCCGGCCTGTTCAACAGCGTGCTGGAGGTCTTCCACCTGCCGGCCCAGCAGTGGCTGGAGTCGGAGAACCTCGCGATGGTCTCCCTGGTCCTCGTCTCCACCTGGGCCAACATGGGCACCACCACCCTGATCTACCTGGCGGCGCTCGGCGGCATCCCCGGTGAGCTGTACGAGGCGGCCGAGCTCGACGGCGCATCGATCCGGCAGCGGCTGTGGCACGTCACGATCCCGCAGATGCGGTTCATCCTGATGATCACGCTGCTGCTCCAGGTCATCGGCACCATGCAGGTCTTCGTCGAACCGTTCGTCCTCACCGGCGGCGGGCCCGACGACGCCACCGTCACGGTGCTCCTGCTCCTCTACCGCTACGCCTTCGTCTACAACGACTTCGGCCTGGCCAGCGCCATGAGCACCCTGCTCTTCGTGGTCCTCGGCCTCTTCTCCGTCGTCTATCTGCGCCTGACCCGGAGCAAGGGCTGAGAGGACTGCTGCCATGGCTGCCGAAACCCCCGTACGCACACTGATCGCACCCGCCGAGATGAACCGGCGCACCGGCAGGTTCCTCTACCGGTTCGTGCTCGTCGCCACCCTGACCGGCTTCACGATCGCCTTCGTCTTCCCGCTCTACTGGATGACGACGGGAGCGGTGAAGTCGTCCTCCGAGCTCGCCGACCCCAACCCCACGCTGTTCCCGGAGAGCTGGCATCCGGAGAGCTACACCGATGCCTGGACCAACGTCGGGCTCGGCCAGTTCTTCCTCAACACCCTGGTGCTGGCCCTCGGCGCCTGGCTGACCCAGATCCTGGTGGACGTGTCCGCCGCGTACGCGCTGTCCAAGCTCCGTCCGCTGCTCGGCAACGTCGTCCTCGGCATGATGCTGGCGACGCTCATGCTGCCGGTGTCCGCGCTGCTCGTACCGACGTATCTGACCGTGGTCGACGTGCCGCTCCTCCACGTCAACCTGATCAACACGCCGTTCGCGATCTGGCTCCCCGCCGCCGCCAACGCCTTCAACATCTTCATCCTCAAACGGTTCTTCGACCAGATACCCGCCGAACTCCTCGACTCCGCACGGATCGACGGGGCCGGCACGCTCAGGGTCCTGGTCTCGGTGGTCCTCCCGCTGTCCCGGCCGGTGCTCGCCGTCGTGTCGATCTTCGCGGTCGTCGGCGTGTGGAAGGACTTCCTCTGGCCGATGCTCGTCCTCCCCGACGAGGCGAAGCAGCCCATCACCGTGGCGCTCAACCGGCTCTCGGAGTTCATGCCGGCCAATCAGCTGCTGGCCGGGATGGTCATGGCGAGCATTCCCCTGCTCGTCCTCTTCCTGATCTTCCAGCGCCACATCATCGCGGGCCTCACCGCGGGCAGCCTCAAGGGCTGACCCGACCCATCCCCCCACAGGAAGGACACCCAGCCGTGTCTCCTGCACCAAGAGAGCGCTCCCACGCCCTACGGTTCATCCTCCCCCTGCTCCTGTCGATGCTCGGCGCCCTGCTGTACGGGGCGGCGGCGGCGCAGGCGGCCCCCACCACGCTCGAAGCGGAGTCGGCCCGGCTGTCCGGCGGGGCCGCCGTCTCCACCGAACACGGCGGCTACACCGGATCAGGCTTCGTCGGCGGCTTCACCGACACCAACAAGGGCTCCGCATCGGTGGCCTTCGACGTCACCGCCGAGGCGGCCGGCGGCGGCACCCTCACCCTCCGGTACGCCAACGGCACCACCGCCACGATGACGCTGAGCCTGTACGTCAACGGAGCCAAGGTCCGCCAGGTCGCCCTCCCCGCCACGGCGAACTGGGGCACCTGGGCCACGCGCGAGGAGCCGGTGACCTACGCGAAGGGCGCCAACACCGTCGCCTGGACGTTCACCACCGCCGACAGCGGCAACGTCAACATCGACAACGCCACCGCGGACACCCCCACCACCCCCACGGATCCCGGCCCCACCACGCTGACCCACCAGGCCGAGGACGCCTTCGTCTCCGGCGGCCCGGCGCGGGCCACCGCGGCCACCGGCTACGAAGGAAGCGCCTACCTCTCCGGCTTCACCACTCCCGGAGCCCGCGCCGTCTTCGCGGTCGACGCCCCGAGCGCCGCCACCTACCCGCTGACCCTGCGCTACCGGACCCCCGACACCACAGCCTCCACCGTCACCCTGCTCGCCAACGGCACCACCGTCCGCCGGGTGACCCTGCCCGGCACCGGCGGCGCCTGGCAGAACGCCGCCACCGACGTCCCCCTGCGCGCCGCGCTCAACCACCTCACCCTGCGCACCGCATCCGGTGACAACGGCACCCTCCAGCTCGACGGCATAGGCGTCACCGGCTCCACACCCAACAGCACCCGGGGCGCGACTCTCCCGTACACCACGTACGAGGCGGAGAACGGCAGCACCAACGCCACCACCATCGGCCCCGACCGCACCTATCTCACCGTCCCGTCCGAGGCGTCCGGCCGCAGGGCCGTCGTCCTGGACGCCACCGGCGAATACGTGCAGTTCACCCTGGCCGAGCCCGCCAACGCCCTGACCCTGCGCTACTCCGTCCCGGACAACGCGGCCGGCACCGGAACCAACGCCACACTCAGCGTCTACGCGGGCGGCACCCAGCTCCGCGACCTGCCCCTCAGCTCCAAGTACAGCTGGGTATACGGCGGTTACCCGTACAACAACGACCCCTCCCAGGGCTCCGGCCACCACTTCTTCGACGAGACCCGCACCGTGCTGACCGCCGGGCTCCCGGCCGGCACCGTGCTGAAGTTCCAGAAGGACGCCGGCGACACCGCCGCCTCCTACACCCTGGACCTCGTCGAGACCGAGACCGCGCCGGCCGCACTCGCCATGCCGTCCACCGGCTTCGTCTCCGCGACCACGCTCGGCGTCACCCCGGACGACTCCACGGACGACACCAACGCCCTCAACTCGGCGCTCACCAACGCCACCTCGCAGGGCAAGGGGCTCTGGCTGCCCACCGGCACATACAACATCTCCGGGCACATCAACCTCACCGGAGCCGACCTGCGCGGTGCCGGCCAGTGGCACACCGTCCTGCGCGGCAACAACGGCAAGGGCGGCCTCTTCGGACGCGGCGGCACCAGCAACGTCCAGGACCTGATGATCGCCGGTGACGTCTCCTACCGCGACGACGCCACCTTCGACGCCGCGATCGAGGGCGACTTCGGCAAGGGGTCCACGCTGGCGAACATCTGGATGCAGCACACCAAGGTCGGCCTCTGGATCGACGCACCGACCGACGGCCTGTACGCCTCCGGGCTCCGCATCCGCGACACCTTCGCGGACGGCGTCAACCTCCACAAGGGCACGAGGGCGAGCGAGGTCTCCCACAGCAGCGTCCGCAACACCGGAGACGACGGACTCGCCATGTTCTCCGAGGCCCAGGCCGTCACCGACAGCGCGTTCCGCTTCAACACCGTGCAGCTCCCCATGCTCGCCAACACCGTCGGCATCTACGGCGGTCACGGCAACCGGGTCGAGGACAACGTCCTCGCCGACACGGTCACCGGCTCCTCCGGCATCGCGATCAGCAGCCGCTTCGCCCCGGTGCCGTTCAGCGGAACGACCTCCGTCCAGCGCAACACCCTGACCCGTACGGGCGGTTACGAACCCAACTGGCAGAGCAAGCTCGGCGCCCTGTGGATCTACGCCGACTCCTCCGACATCACCGCACCCGTCCTCGTCAAGGACAACGAGATCCTCGACAGCACCTACAGCGGCCTCCTCGTCTCCTGGCAGAAGAACGTGGCCGCACTCACCGTCGACGGTCTGAAGATCGACAAGGCCGGTTCGTACGGCATCGAGATCAACTCCGCGGGCGCCGGGACCTTCTCCCGCGTCACCGTCGGCGGCGCCACCGACGGCGGCCTGTCCAGCGCCGGCGGCTTCACGATCACCCGGGGTGCCGGCAACACCGGCTGGTAGCCCGACGACCGGTGCGGGCCCGCCCTGACGCGGGCCCGCACCGCCTTTCCCATACCGAGCAAGGAGTCTCAGTGACCACCCACTGGTGGCGGCACGCCGCGATCTACCAGATCTACGTACGCAGCTTCGCCGACGGCAACGGAGACGGCACCGGCGACCTCGCCGGAGTCCGCAGCCGCCTGCCGTACCTGCGCGAACTCGGCGTCGACGCCCTGTGGTTCACCCCCTGGTACACCTCGCCCATGGCCGACGGCGGCTACGACGTGGCGGACTACCGCGACATCGACCCGCTCTTCGGCACCCTCGCCGAGGCCGAACAGCTCGTCGTCGCAGCCCATGAGCACGGGCTGCGCGTCCTGATCGACCTGGTGCCCAACCACTGCTCCGACCAGCACGTCTGGTTCCGCGACGCGCTCGCGGCGGGCCCGGGATCGCCCGAGCGGGAACGCTTCTGGTTCGTCCCGGGCCGTGGCGAGAACGGCGAACTCCCGCCCAACGACTGGACCTCCTACTTCGGCGGCAGCGCCTGGACGCGGGTGACGGAGGCGGACGGCGGCGCCGGGCCCTGGTACCTGCACATGTTCGCGCCCGAACAGCCGGACCTGAACTGGGAACACCCCGAGATTCGGGCCGAGTTCGAGGACATCCTGCGGTTCTGGCTGGACCGGGGCGTCGACGGGTTCCGGATCGACGTGGCCCACGGCCTGGAGAAGAAGCCGGGCCTGCCGGACGTCGGCCCCGACCCGGACGTCACGGACCTGCCCTACCAGGACTGCGACGCGGTGCACGACATCTACCGGTCCTGGCGCAAGATCCTCGACGAGTACGACGGCGAGCGCACGTTCGTCGGCGAGGTCTGGCTGCCGACGCCGGAGCAGGCGGCGCGCTATCTGCGCCCGGACGAGCTCCACTCGGCGTTCAACTTCGACTTCCTGTGCTGTGCGTGGGACGCGGACGCGCTGCGCCGCGTCGTCGAGGAGACCCTCGCCGGGCACGCACCCGTGGCGGCGCCGCCCACCTGGGTGCTCTCCAACCACGACACGATCCGGCACGTCACGCGGTACGGACGGGCGGACACCTCCTTCGACATGGGGGACAAGAGGCTGCTCGACCCGAGCGATCCGGCCCTCGGTCGTCGCCGGGCGCGGGCGGCGGCACTGCTGACGCTGGCGCTGCCCGGCGGGGTGTACGTGTACCAGGGCGACGAGCTGGGCCTGCCGGAGGTCCAGGACCTGCCGGACGCGCTGATCCAGGACCCCACGTTCGTCCGCTCGGACGGCGCGGACCGGGGGCGCGACGGGTGCCGGATCCCGCTGCCGTGGGGACCGGGCCCCTCGCTCGGCTTCTCGCCGGAGGGGTCCGCGGCACCCTGGCTGCCGCAGCCGGAGTCCTGGACCGCCCTGAGTGTGGCGGCGCAGCACACGGACCCGGAGTCCTTCCTCACCCTCTACCGTGCCGCGCTGGCGCTGCGCCGCGAGTGCCTGGTGCCTCTGCCGGAGTCACTGACCTGGGTGGAGGCGGGCCCGGGGACGGTGTGCTTCGACCGGGGCCCGGGCGGATTCCGCTTCCTGCTGAACGTCTCGGCGGCGCCGGTTCCCCTGCCGCGGGGCGCGGAAGTCCTGCTCGCCAGCGGCCCGCTCCCGGACGGCACCCTGCCCCCGGACACGGCGGCGTGGCTGGTCGTCTAGCTCCCGAGGCCGGACGGGAACACTTTCAAGGCCGGACGGGCACACTTCAAGCCCGTCCGGAGATTGAGGACAAGAACGACCCCGGGGCGCCCCTGGACCCCGCACCGGACCGGAGATTCAGAGCGCCATCGACAGGAGGACGGGCGCCGCCCGCCGGTTCAGCGTGGCCGCCGCGGACCGCAGCCGGTGCGCGTCCTCGATCGGCAGAGACAGCGCCAGGCACCCCGCCGACGATCCCGCCGTCAGGGGGACCGCCGCGCACACCGTGCCCACCGCGTACTCCTGCAGGTCGAGCACCGGTACCGTCGCCGGCTGGCTGTCCAGCTTCGAGAAGAGCACCTTCTCGCTCGTGATGGTCCGCGAGGTGAGCCGTGCGATCCGGTGCCGCGACAGATGGTCGCGCCGGCCGTTCTGGTCGAGCTGCGTCAGCAGGCACTTGCCGATCGCGCTGGCGTGCGCCGCCGACCGGAAGTCCACCCACTCGTGGACGGCGGGCGTGCGCGGCCCGTCGGCCATCTGCGTGACCCGGATCTCCCCGTCGACGTACCGGCTGAGGTAGACCGCCGCGCCCACCGAGTCCCGCAGCTGCACGAGCGTCTGCTGGAGCTTGGCCTCCAGGGCCTGCCTGCGGGTGGCGGCACCGGAGCCGAGCTCGATGAGTGAGGCGCCGATGATGTACGCGCCGTCGGTGACCTGCTCGACGTACCCCTCGCGGCGCAGCATCAGGAGCAGGGAGGAGAGGTGGCCGACGGGCAGCCCCGTCTCGCGGGAGATCTGTGCGTCGGTCACACCGTTGCCGTGTGTGGACACGGATTCGAGCACACGCAGGGCGTACTGCACCGAGTGGAACGGCGCCTTCGGCTCGGGCTTCAACGCCACGGTTTCCCCCTACCAGGTTGTGACCGCAAGCTTTTGCCCCACGATAGCCGCCAAGAGCCCCATTCGGAGGGGCTGTTGATGACTTGATGAGTGCGCCCCGGCCCTGTCAGCTGGGGCGCACCCGTCCGGCATATGCCGGAGTCATTGTCTGGGCATCAACGGCAAGGTCACAGCACCGCGTTGAGGAACTCGCGCGTACGTTCGTGCTCCGGATCGGAGAAGATTTTCTCCGGCGTTCCGGACTCCACCACTCGGCCCGCGTCGAACATCAGGACCTTCTCCGAGACGTCCCGGGCGAAGTTCATCTCGTGGGTCACGCAGAGCATCGTGATGTCGGTGTTCCTCGCGATGTCGCCGAGGAGGTCCAGCACACCCGCCACCAGCTCCGGGTCGAGCGCCGACGTCACCTCGTCGAGCAGCAGGATCTCCGGCCGCATCGCCAGCGCCCGGGCGATGGCGACCCGCTGCTGCTGGCCGCCGGAGAGCTGGGAGGGGTGCGCGTCGGTCTTACCGGACAGGCCGACCAGGTCGAGCAGCTCACGGGCCCTGGCCTCCGCCGCGTCCCGGTCCATGCCCAGCACGTTGACGGGTGCCTCGGTGATGTTCTGGAGCACCTTCATGTTCGGGAAGAGATTGAACTGCTGGAAGACCATCCCGATCTTCTTCCGGGACGCGCGCAGCTGCTTCTCGCCCGCCGGCTTCAACGAGCCGTCCGGCGTCCGTACGTGCGACAGGGGTGAGCCGTCCACCCAGATCACGCCGTCGCTGACCTTCTCCAGCGTCATCAGCAGCCGCAGGATGGTGGTCTTGCCGGAGCCGCTCGGTCCGATCAGCGTGACGTGCTCGCCGCGCCGCACGGTGAAGTCCAGTTCGTCCAGGACCACATGGTCGCCGTACCGCTTGACGACCTTGTCGAAGCGGACCAGCGGCTCGACGCCGGTCGTCCTGGAGTCCGGAGTGGCGTCCGCGGGTTCCTTCAGGGGAGCAGAGTCAGTGGCCAAGGCGCTTCTCCAGCTTTCTCATCAGCAGCGAGGTGGGGTAGCTCGCGACCAGGAAGACCAGTCCCGCGAGTGTGAATGCCTCGGTGTACGCGAAGTGGTCGGCCCCGTACTTGCGGGCCTCGAAGACCATTTCCTGCACCGTGATCACGGCGAGGAAGGGGGTCTCCTTGAACATCGAGATCGCGTAGTTGCCGAGGGCGGGCAGCACGTTGCGCACCGCCTGCGGCAGGATCACGGCCTGCCAGGTCCGCCGGGGAGTCAGGGAGAGTGCCCGGCAGGCCTCCCACTGCCCCTTGGGCACCCCGTCGATCCCTGCCCGGTACACCTCCGAGGTGTACGTGGCGTAGTGGACGCCCAGTACCGCGATGCCGACGGTAAGCGGCTCCACCGTGGTGAAGAGGGCAGCGGCGCCCACGAGTTGGACCAGCAGCGGGGTGGAGCGGATGAACTCCATCACCGCCTTCACCGGCACGGTCACGAGGCGGGACGGGGCCCGCCCGGCCATCGCGATCAGCAGACCGAGCACCGCGGCCACGAGTGTGCCGAGCACGGTCGCGAGGAGGGTGACCCTGAACCCTTCGAGCAGCAGGGGAAGGGCGTCCCCGACGGCATCCCAGTCGAACGCGTTCACCGGGTACCTCCGACGGTCGTGGCGGATTCCGCGCTGCGCGTCCTGAGCAGGCTTCCCGCACCGGTGTGCAGACCGAGCCGCCGCTTGGCGCTCCGCTCCAGCAGGTTCATCAGCAGAGTCAGCGCGTAGGCGAGCACGAAGTAGACGGCCAGCAGCGTGAGGTACGCGCTCAGGGTCTCACCGGTGCGGTCGCGGATCTGCTGGATCACGGTCATCAGGTCGGCCGCGGAGATCAGCCACAGCAGGGGCGTGCACTTCAGCAGCTGGATCAGCAGGTTGGTGAAGGAGGGGATCATCTGCACCCAGGCCTGCGGCAGGATCACCTTCCGCATCCGGTGCGAGGGGCTCATGTTCAGTGCCACGGCCGCCTCGTACTGGGCGCGCGGCACGGAGTTGATCGCGCCGCGCACGATCTCGGAGCCGTACGCGCCGTAGTTCAGCCCGAAGGCGACGATCCCGCAGAGCAGCGGCGTCAGTTCGTACCCGGTGAGCTGCGGCATCGCGTAGTAGAGCCAGAACAGCTGGATGTAGAGCGAGGTGCCGCGGAAGAACTCCACGACGATCCGGGAGACGCCGCGCACTGGGAGCAGCTTGCTGCCCGCCGCCAGTCCGAGCACGAACGACAGGAGCAGGGCCAGCAGCGAGCCCAGGACCGTGGCCTCGAGCGTCACCCACAGGCCCGCTCTGATCTGGGGCAGCTCGTCGAGGAATGTGGAGAAGAAGTCACTCATACGGTGTGGTCCGCCCCGTCAGCCCTTGCACAGATCGGCGGTCTTCAGGGTGGCCGGCGGGATCTCCGTGGCCCCGAAGCCGTACTCCTGCAGCAGGCCCACATAACGCGACCTGTCCGAGACGATCTTCTTGAGCTCACGGTTGAAGGAGTCCCGCAGGTCCTCGTTGCCCTGACGGAAGACCGCGCCGCCCGGGGAGAACTGCTGCTTCCCGTCCAGCTCCGGCACGAAGGCCTCGGTGACCTCGGTGTCCGGGTTGGTCTTCGCGAGCCAGCGCAGGGAGATGCCGGTGAGCAGGAACGCGTCGATCCGGCCGCCCTTGACGGCGTCGGCGCCGTCCTGCGGCTTCTGCAGCGTCTTGATCTTCGACTCGGGGATGCCCGCGCCCTCGGCGTACGAGCCCTCGACCGCACCGGACATCACGCCGACGGTGACGCCGGCGGCCTTCGCGGACGCCAGGTCGGTGAGCTTCCTCGGGTTGCCCTTCTTCACCATCAGCGCGGTCGGGGAGATGAACTCCGGCTCGGAGAAGATGGCGTTGGCGCAGCGCTCGGGGGTGATGGCCATGCCCGCGCTGACCACGTCGTACTTCCCGGCCTGCAGACCGGGGATCAGGCCGTCCCACTCCGAGAGGGTGGGCTTCAGTTCGTCGACGCCGAGCGCCTTGAATATCTCCCGGTGCAAGGTGGGGGCCTCGCCCTTGAGTTCCTTGCCCTCCAGGTAGCCGTACGGGGCCTCATTGGCGTACGCGACCCGGACGAAGCCCTGCTTGCGGAGCTTGTCGAGCGCGCCCTCGCCCTCCACGGAGCCGGCGTCGGTCTTGCTGCACGCGGAGAGCAGTCCGGGAACGACGAGCAGTCCGCCCACGGCTGCCGATCGGTTGAGGAAACCCCGGCGGGACAGGTTCGGGAAGTCAGCCATGGTTCGCAATCTCCTGGAGGGGTCGCACAGTCCGGACAGGGTGAGCGCCTGCCCGATCCGGTACGTCTATGCAGGAAGCGCTGCCATGTAACCGAAAAGTGGCCGGAGGGTGACCTTCCCGTGTCTCGTCGTGGGCGGAGCGCGACGGGAGGAGTGCGTGGCGTATTCCCCGGGGAGGCTTGCTTCATGACTGTCCGTTATGCGGGGATGTCCTCGGAAGGGACGTAACCACGCTGTATGTCCACGATGTTCGGCAAGGGCTCCCCGGCCGCCCACCGTTCGTACATCGACACGAACTGCTCGGCCAGCCGGTCCCGCCAGCCGGCCGTGTCCCCGCTCATGTGCGGGGAGACGATCAGATCCGGTACGTCCCACAGCGGGCTTTCCCGGTCCAGCGGCTCCTCCTGGAACACGTCGAGCGCCGCACCCGCGATCCAGCGCCTGCGCAGCGCCTCGGCCAGGTCCTCCTCGACGACCAGCGGCCCGCGTCCCACGTTGATGAACCGGGCGGAGGGCTGGAGGAGTCCGAAGAACCGCGCGTCGAACATGCCGTGCGTCGACGCCGTCAGCGGAGCCGCGCAGATCACCCAGTCGGCACCGGCCGCGAGCCGGTCCAGGTCCTCGACGCCGTGGATCGTGCGCCGCGCCGTACGCCCCACGAGCGCCACCTGGACACCGAGCCCGTGCAGCAGCCGCATGATCTCGCGGCCGACCGGGCCGGCACCGACGACGACCGCACGGCTGCCGGCGAGCCTGCGGGTCTCCCGGTGGCGCCACTGCCGCGCACGCTGGAGCTCCAGCGTGCCGGGGAGGTCCTTGGCGAACGCGAGCACGAGACCCGCCACGTACTCCGCGATCGGAAGCTCGAAGACGCCCCGCGCATTGGTGACGACGGTGGGGGACGCGGCCAGCTCGGGGCAGAGCAGCCGGTCGACGCCCGCGCTCGCCGTGTGCACCCAGCGGGGTCGCGGCCCCGCGCCCGGCCAGGCCTCGCGGACGGCGTCGGAGGTGAAGTCCCAGACGAGCAGCACATCCGCGTCCGGCAGCTGGCGGGCGAGGCCGTGCGCGTCGGTGCGACGGATGCGGGCCTGCCCGGTGAGCCGGCCCAGGCGAGGCGCCGGGGCGGCGTCAAGGACGAGGATCAGAGGCTGAGGCATCAGGATCAACCACGCTCGCACCCGGCCGCCCCGCCGTCAACAGGACCATGAGAACCGCAGGTCAGACCTGTTGCGGGCGGCGTTGTGCGGTCATTGGAGGAATACTTGTCCCAGGCAGGGGCAGCGGTTTCAGGGCGCGCCCGAGAGGCGGCAGCAGGACATCCGGACGCACCGGAAGGATGGACATGACGACCGTAGGACTTCTCTACCCGGGCTACGCCGCGGAGGACGACTTCCCGCGGACCGAGATCATGCTCGACAGCGACATCAGAGTGCCGCTGTTCCACACCGACATCGACGAGGACTCCCGCAGCTCCGACTCCCTGCGCGGGGCGGGCACGCCCGAGCGCCTGGCCGCCGGGGTCGAGGAACTGCGGATGGCGGGAGCCGAATCGCTCATCTGGGCCTGCACCGGCGGCAGCTTCGCCTACGGGTGGGACGGGGCCCACGAACAGATGGCGACCCTCGCCAGGACGGCGGGACTGCCCGCGTCCAGTACGTCCCTCGCCTTCACTCACGCCGTGGGGGAGCTGGGTGCCACCAAGGTCGCGGTCGCCGCGACGTACCCCGAGGACGTCGCCGCACTCTTCGCGGACTTCCTCGGCGCCGCGGGCATCGAAGTGGCCGCGACCCGGGGCAACGGCATCATCAGCGCCGCCGAGGCCGCCACCGTGGACCTGGAGCGGGTGAAGGAACTGGCCGTGGCCGGGGACCATCCCGACGCCGAGGTGGTGCTGCTCCCGGACAACGCCCTGCACACCACGGCCCACATCCCCGAGCTGGAGGAACTCCTCGGCAAGCCGGTCCTCACCGCGAACCAGGTGGCGGTCTGGGAAGGGCTCCGGCTGGCCGACCGCCGGGTCTGGGCACCCACGCTCGGCACACTCTTCGCCACCCGCGAGCCCCCGCTGGGAGCCGCCGAGCACCGGGGCATCGAGGTACGGGAATGAGGCACGCGGAAGCGGCACGGGGATGAGGCACGCGGAAGCGGCACGGGAATAAGCGGAGCCATCCTCCTGTTCGTATCTCCCGATACGCACACGCAGCACCGGGAGAGGCCGAACACGTGGATGAGAACCGAGGCGACGAGATTCGCGGCACCGCAGGCGGAACGGCCCCCGTGCCCCTCTCCGTGCTCGACCTGGTGACCGTGGGCCAGGGCCGGACAGCGACCCAGGCCCTGCGCACCGGCGTCGACATCGCGAGGCTCGCCGAGAGCCGCGGCTTCCACCGCTACTGGGTGGCGGAGCACCACTCCATGCCGGGTGTGGCCTCGTCGTCCCCGGCCGTCATTCTCGCGCACCTGGCCGCCCACACCGAGCGCATCAGGCTCGGCTCCGGCGGCGTGATGCTGCCCAACCACGCACCCCTGGTGATCGCCGAGCAGTTCGGCACCCTGGAGGCGATGGCCCCCGGCCGCGTCGACCTCGGCCTCGGCCGTGCCCCCGGCACCGACGGCGCCACGGCAGCGGCACTGCGCCGCACCGAGCGCCTCAACGAGGGGGCCGACGACTTCCCGCAGCAGCTCGCCGAGCTGACCCGGTTCCTGGACGACGACTTCCCTGACGGGCACCCCTACGCCCGTATCCACGCGGTCCCCGGACCCGTGCAGGCCACCTCGGACGGCGGCGTCCAGTCCGCGGCCCGCCCGCCCATCTGGCTGCTGGGCTCCTCCGGCTTCAGCGCCCGGCTGGCCGGCGTCCTCGGCCTGCCCTTCGCGTTCGCCCACCACTTCTCGGCCCAGAACACCGTGCCGGCCCTCGACCTGTACCGGGAGTCGTTCAAGCCGTCCGCGGTGCTCGACGCCCCGTACGCCCTGATCGGCGTCGCCGCCCTGGCCGCCGACGAGGAGCGCGAGGCCCGCCGCCAGGTCCTGACCGGCGCCCTGTCGATGCTGCGCCTGCGCTCCGGCCGCCCCGGCCTCGTCCCGACGCCCGAGGAGGCGGAGGCGTACGCCTTCAGCCCGATGGAGCGCGAATTCGTCGACAGCTGGCTCGTCAACATCGTCCACGGCACCGCGGACGAGGTCCGTACGGGCCTCGACGACCTGGCCAAGCGCACCGGCGCCGACGAACTGATGATCACCGCCAACGCCCACAGCGGCGAGGCGAGGCTGCGGTCCTACGAGCTGATCGCGGACGCGTACGGCCTGCCCGTCCTCGGCTGACGAGGTCCGGCCCGGCTGGCCCGGCTCAGACCTCCAGCGCCCGGGTGCCGATCAGTTCGGCGATGCGCTCCGGGGCGACCGCACGTGAGTAGAGCCAGCCCTGTCCGGTGTCGCAGCCGATCCGCCGCAGCCGCTCCGCCTGGCCCGACGTCTCCACGCACTCCGCCGTGACCGTCAGGCCCAGGCGGTGCGCCAGCTGCACCATGGCCTCGACGATGGTCTCGTCGGCGGGGCTGGGGTGCGCGCCGTCCTCGTAGCGGAAGCCGCGTACGAAGGAGCCGTCCAGCTTCAGTACCGAGACGGGAAGCCGGCTCAGGTAGGCGAGGTTGGAGTAGCCGGTGCCGAAGTCGTCGATCGCGATGCGGACGCCCATGTCGCTGAGCGCCTGGAGGACCCGCAGCGGCCGGCCCGAGGACCCCATCACGGCGGACTCGGTCAGCTCCAGTTGCAGCAGTCCCGGTGCGAGACCGGTCTCGGCGAGGATCTCCGCCACATCGGCGACCAGATCGGAGTCCCGCAGCTGGCGCACCGCGACGTTGACGCTGATGAACAGCGGTGGTTCCCCGGGGTGTTCCACCTGCCAGCGGCGGGCCTGGCGGCACGCCGTGCGCAGCACCCAGCGGCCGAGCTGGACGATCGTGCCGTCCTCCTCGGCGATCGAGACGAACCTGTTCGGCGCCAGCATCCCGAACTGCGGGTGATTCCACCGGACCAGGGCTTCCACACCCCGTACGACCTCGTCGGCCATGCAGACGAGCGGCTGGTACTCCAGGGTGAACTCGCCGCGCTCGACGGCGGGCCGGAGCGTGGAGGACAGTGCCTGACGGGTCATCCGGTGGGCGTTGCGCTCGGGGTCGAAGAGCGTCCAGCGTGCCTTGCCGTCCGCCTTGGCCCAGTAGAGCGTGGTGTCGGCGGCCTGCATCAGACCGGTGGGCGAGGTGCCTGCCGAGGCCCGCTCCACCACCCCGATCGACGCGGAGACGGAAAGCCGCTGTCCGGCCAGGTCGAAGGGCTGCTGGAGGGCGTTGAGCACCGAGCGCGCGAGCTCGGTGAGCTGATGCGTACCCGCCGAGTCCTCGACCAGGATCGCGAACTCGTCACCACCCAGGCGCGCCACCAGATGGCTGCCGCTGCGGTCGAAGCCGTCGGCCTCCGCGCAGTCGGTGAGCCGGGTGGCGACGGCGGCCAGCAGCCGGTCGCCGGCCCGGTGCCCCAGGGTGTCGTTGACCGCCTTGAAGCCGTCGAGGTCCAGGTAGCAGAGCCCGATCCGGCCGTGCCGCGGCAGCGAGTCGTCCTGGAACGGCGGGCCTGCCAGGGCGGTGGAGAGCCGTTCGAAGAACAGCGTCCTGTTGGGCAGCCGGGTCACCGGATCGTGCATCTGGAGGTGGCGCAGCCGGTTCTGCAGTTCTCGGCGGTCGCTGATGTCGGCGACGGACAGCAGCACACCGCCGCCGCCCGCACCGGCCGGCGGACCGGCCATCGGCACGACGGTGATCTCGGCCCACAGGGACCGGCCGTCGGGATGCTTCAGCCGCCGGGTGCAGCGCAGCCGCGAGCGGCTCCCGCCCAGGACCTCGCGGTACGCCTGCCAGGTGCGGCGGTCGGATGCGAGGTCGACGAGATCGGCCGCCGACTGCTGGGCCAGGACCCCGGGCTCGGTGCCGAGCAGCCCGCCCAGCGCCTCGTTCGCCCGGACGACCTGGCCGTGACGGTCGACGACGGCCATGGGGAGCGCGGCCACCTGGAAGGCGGCACGGTAGTCGCGCAGTTCGGCGTGATCCACCTCGGAACTGTCACACTCCGTGACCATGGGTTGCCCGGTGTCGGGTGCCGTGCCCGCCGGGGGCCTCGGCCCTTCGGAGGTTCCGCTCACCGCTCGCTCCCGCTGTGCAGATTGTCGTGAACAGATATCGGTCGGAGGGTCGGACAGGGGTCATCGGGTGGAGCGCCCGTGCCAGAGGCGGAAACCACGCAGGAAAGCGAGGTGAAGCATAGATGGTGGCGCGTCGGGCGTTCCAGCGCGTCCGCGGTTTCGGGCCCGCCGTACGCGTATGGCCCACGCGGCACACAGCAACCCACTTTGCCCGCTACTGATTGTTTCTGTGCGGATCTGTTCTTGTGTGCAGCCGAGGTGATTGATTGTGACTGTCTGTGAGTGAGGCGGGTGAGGTCGTCGTTTCCACGCTTACCCGTGTGGGGCAGCACAACAGGGCGTACGGCACCGAATCGGCACAGGGTGAGGGGGATGTCCCGCATTCGCCACCCGGAGGTAGATGTGCCGCGTCAGCACAGACCCGGGGGAGTGGAGAGGCCGAGTCTGCGCAGTGCGGCGGCCGCACTCACCTCTCTCCTGGCGCTCGCCGCCACCGGGCTCGTCGCCGGACCCGCCGTGGCGGCCTCGCGCGACGCGAGCCCGTGCGCCCTGCCCAGGACCGGGGCGCACCACTCGCTGGGCCTGGACACCTGGAACGACGCGTACCCGCGCCCCGACCGCAGCCTCGACGCGGTCATGGTCTTCCTCTCGTTCCCGGACTCCGAGCCCGCCGTCACCCCCGCCGTGCTCGCCGCCGACTACTTCCCCTCGACCACCCGCTTCTTCAAGCGGGCCTCGTACGGGAAGTTCACCCTCCGCGCCCATCCCCAGCAGCAGTGGACGCGGATGCCGCACCCCTCCAGCTGGTACGGCATACAGCGCGACTGGGGATCCGAGCAGCGCACCGCCTACCTGCGCGACGCGATCGACGCCGTCGACGACCAGGTCGACTTCTCCGCGTACGACATCGTCTATCTCGTCGCCGACCCGGACGCGCCCGGCGTCGACTCCGACGCCACGAAGGTGGTCAACTTCGACCGGCCGCTGCGCGCCGACGGCGCGGACATCAAGCGTGTGGTCACCGTCTTCGAGGAGCACCCGCCGGACCGCAACGTCCTCGCCCACGAGACCGGACACGTCTTCGACCTGGCGGACCTCTACCACCGGCCCAAGGACGGCAAGGGCGACTGGGACACCTATGTCGGCGACTGGGACGTGATGGGCAGCCAGTTCGGACTCTCCCCGGACCTGTTCGGCTGGCACAAGTGGAAGCTCGGCTGGTTCGGCCGCGGCCAGGTCGTCTGTGTGCAGGGCAGCGCCGACCTGACCCTCGAACCCATGGCCGCGGTACCCGTGCCCGGCGGATCCATCGGGACCCGGCTCGCCGTCATCAGGACCGGCCCGGACAGCGCGCTGGCCGTCGAGGCCCGCAGCGCCACGGGGAACGACCGGGGGACCTGCACCGAAGGCGTGCTGATCTACCGCATCCACAACCACACACCCTCCGGCGGCGGCCCCATCGAGGTGCTGGACACCCATCCGGACTCCGACGCCTGCTGGGAGCGCTCGGTCTACCCGCCGCTCGCGGACGCCCCGCTGCGCGAGGGCGAGCGCTACAGCGTGCCGGGCGAGCGCACCCGGATCGAGGTCGCCGACCGGACGCGGTCCGGCGCCTGGACGGTACGGATCACCACCGGCACCTGAGAGGCTCCGGGCCCGGGGCCGCCGGGAGCCATGAGCCGGGAGCACGCACAAAGAAGCCCCCTCGTGTGCACGAGGGGGCTTCTTCTGTCTGTGCGCCGTCAGGGACTCGAACCCCGGACCCGCTGATTAAGAGTCAGCTGCTCTAACCAACTGAGCTAACGGCGCCTGCTGACGTCGTAGACATTAGCACCCGGATCGGCCGGAGGAAAAATCGAATTCCCGGTGGTCGACGGGGCCGCCGACCTGCCCACCCGTACGCAGGCCCAGAGCAGAACGTCCGGGCCCGGAAGCCATGGGTTGCGCGTATCCGGGGCGACCAGCCAGCGGGGGCCGCCGCCGGAACCGCCGACCAGAGGCGGGACCGTGACCGCGTCACCGGCGCCGTGACAGAGCAGCGGGGGCATGGATCCGTGGTGCCTCTGTGAGCCTCCGGCGCTGCCGGACGTGCTGCCGGTGCCCCACTCCTCCCAGGCCAGCAGGGACGGCAGCCGCTGGGCGGTGCCGGGAGCGGCGAACAGCAGCATCCGCCCGCGGTGCGTGGCCACGGGGCCGGAGCCCGGGCCCTCGGCCCAGAGCTGCTCCAGCATGCGCCGGCCGAACAGCGCGGGCACGTTCACCACGTCGAAGGCGGAGCCGCACGGCAGGACGCCGGGGGAGCCGGGACGGGCCTCCCACTGGGAGAGCGTGCTGCGCGGGTAGGCCGAGGCGCCCGCGAGCCAGGCGGCTCCCGATGCGGTGACCTGGGCCGCCCTGTCATCGGCTGCCCGGTCGCCCGTCCGGTCCCGCAGCAGGGCGAAGATGTCGACGCCGTGGCGCGGGGTGGCACCGGTGTGCAGGGTCGTTTCGTCTTTCAGCCATGCGCTCATGACGTCAGGTCTACCGGCAGTGACGGTACTGTTTCCGAGAGTTGCCGAAAAGCCGGACAGGGTGGGCCCCCAAGGAGTATCTTGCCCGACGGCATATGCCAGGGGCTGTACCCGGAGTGACGGAGAGCCCTTGGGGCGTCAGGGCCTGGGGTCGTCCAGCAGGGACCGGCCGAACTCGATCATCTTCTTGGCATAGTCCTCGGTCCACTCCGCACGGGCCGCTATGTCCGCCGCGGTGAGCCGGTCGAACCTGCGCGGATCGGCGAGCTGGGCGGCGGCCACGGCCTGGAACTCAACGGCCCGGTCGGTCGCGGCCCGGAACGCGAGCGTCAGCTCCGTCGCGCGGGCCAGCAGCTCCTTCGGGTCGTCCATCGACTCCAGGTCGAAGAAGTGCTCCGGGTCCGCCGCCGCCTCCGACGGCTCGAAGAGCAGCGGTGCAGGACGCAGCCTCTGCCGCTCGTTCCGCTCGGGTTGAGCCATGTGATGTTCCTTCCTCGTACGGCCGGACGGCCACCTTCCATTGTCCAGCCCGGCGCAAGAGCGCTTCCCACGATCGGGGCCCGCGATGCGTGCGGAGCCCCACGGACTCACGGCCGCCACGGAACGCGGTGGTTCGACCAGAGCTCCCACGTGGACTGCATCGCCTCCCACCCGTCGGGGAACTTCACCGTCACACCCAGCTGGACCGGCTCCGTCGACGGGTGCTCGTCCAGCAGATCCGCCACCCCCGCACGGCACACCACGATGCAGGCGTGACGGTGCCGGGAGGCCAGCACGCACAGGCGGCCCGTCTCCAGATGGAACGCCGTGGCGTCCGGGCGGCCCGACAGCGGGTGCAGGACCACCGTCACGTCGAACTCGCGCCCCTGGAGCCGGTTCGCCGTGTCCACCGCCACGCCCGTCACACCCAGCTCGGCGAGTGCCGCCCGCACGGCCGCCGCCTGGTCGCGGTGCGCCGTGCCGACCGCGACCCGGTCCGCCGTCACCGGGACCGGATCAGGCGCACGCTCACTCGTCGCGGCGCCGCCCCGGTCCAGCAGTCGGCGGACCACCAGGGCCACCGCCCGTACCGCCTCCGGATCGGTACGCGGAGTGTGGCGGGCCGGGAGCTCCAGCAGCCCCCAGCCCGAATCCGCCGCCACGTCCAGCACCCGGTCGGGCCCCGAACCGTCCGAGGGGACACCGAAGGACAGCCGGCGGTCGCCGTGATCCGTACCGCTGCGGAACGGCGTGTACGGGTAGAACGCGTCCGACACCAACGGCGCCGCCGACGCGGGCAGCCGCCACGACACCGGCAGCCGGTGCTGAGGCAGATCCGGATTGTGCGCGAGCAGCGTGGCCACCGCGCTCGCCGACGGGTCGTACGACAGTCCCGCCCACTGGTCCGCACCGACGATCGAGAACGGGTCCAGCTGACCCGGATCCCCGACGAACAGCGCCCGCTCGAACAGCCCGGCCACGGCCAGCAGCGCGTCCGAGCGCATCTGGTACGCCTCGTCGACGATCGCGTGCCCCCACGGCTCGACGTTCTTCACGTGCGCCCACTTGGCGGCCGTGGAGATGACGATGTCGAGACCGGCCAGATCCGCCGCCTTCGCCGACTTCCGCACCTGCGCGAAACCGTCCAGGACCTTGTCGTACGGATCGGAGTCGCTGCTGTGCAGACGGCCCACCGGCAGATCCGGGGCCTTCTCCGCCAGCCGGACCACCAGATCGTCCACCTGGGCGTTCGTCTGCGCGATCACCATCAGCGGGCGCCCTGCCGCGGCCAGCTCGAGCGCCGCCCGCACCACCAGCGTCGACTTCCCGGCACCCGGCGGCGAATCCACCACGATGCCGCGCGCCGTACCCCGCAGGGTGTCGCCCAGGATCGCGTCGGTCGCCTGCGCCGCTGCGGCACCCGGATCGAAAACGACAGTCACAGAAGGTCCTCCGCGGTCACGGGGTCGGGCTTCTCGGCATGCCCGTCACCGGTGCCCGGCGGACCGCCGTGGGTCCACGGGGTGTCCTCCGGGTCCGGCAGCTTCGGGCCGCTTCGCTGATCGTGCTCGAAGAGCGTCCACGCGATCCGGTCGCCCGGCTCCGGCACGGAACCGGGGGCGGGCTCCTTGCCGCGCCCCATGCGGTCCGTGATCCGCAGGACGAGGAGCACCGTGTCGGTGTCCTGCCCGTCTGCGGACCGCGCGTCCGCGGTTTCCCGGTCGGTGTACTCCCCGTCGGCGGACTCGTCCGAGCCGTACCCCACGAACTCCGCCGTCTGCGGCTTCCCGTCCAGCGAGCGGTACACCTTCGTCCGCTCACCGAGATGCGGGCGCTCATCCGTACGGACCGTGACCAGCGGGCGCGGCGAGGGCCGCTTCGACTCGCTGTACGTCATCTCCACGTCCGTCACCTCGCCGACGAACGCCTCGCCCGCCAGCCGCCGCCCCGCGAGGACCAGCGGATCGTCCAACGCCTCCTGCGCCTCCAGCTGCGCCTGCGCCGTCTCCCGCGAGGCAAGCTTCTGCGCCGCCGTCACCGCGTCGTCCCGCCGCGGCTGCGGCGGCTCGCCCGCCCGCACCCGGTCCCGGTGCGCGGTGAACGACCAGCGGTCCCGGGTCCACCGGTCCTCGGCCCTGGCCCCCTCCGGCAGCTCCCGCAGCAGGTCGAGCCCGCGCCACACCGCGTCCCACGTCGGCAGCAGCACCCCGGCGAGCAGCGATCGGATCTCCCGCTCGGCACCGCTCAGCTCACCCAGCCGGGCATCGGCGGCGAGACCGTCCTCCGCGGCGGCCAGCGCCGTGCGTGCCCGGTCGTACTTCTCGATCGCGGGCGCGAGCAGCCTGTTGTCGAACGCCGGGTCCGTGGCCGGTCCCGCCGGGGGGACGACCAGCTGGCCGGCCCGGTCCCGCAGCAGCTCCGCACGGAGCGCGGCCGACGCCCCCGACTCGCCCTCCGGTGGGTCGATCCAGGCCAGCAGCGCACCGAGATGCTGGTCCTCCAGGCTGCTCTGCCCCGTCGCCCAGTGCCGGTTCAGCAGATCGGTCGTGGCGAGCAGCAGCGAGGAGCCCGGCACCCTGGCCCGCTCCCCGTAGTGCGTCAGCCAGCGGCCGAGCAGCGGGACACGGGCGGGCGCCGGATACGGGGTGTCCGGATCGTCCTCGGCGGTGCGCCGGAACCGCATGGACCGCCCGAGCAGCCGGACGAAGTCGATGCCGGCCCGGCTCGGCACGATCAGCTGGGCCGCGTCCGTGCACAGCTCGACCTCGACCTTGACCTTCTTGCCGGTCTCCGGATCGGTCTCGTTGCGCTCGGCCGGTTCGATGACGTCCGCGTACGACTCGATGTGCGGAAGAACCGCTTCCGCCAGCTCGGCGAGGAACGCGAACCGCAGGTCGCGGTCGCGCGGCTGCGCCACCGCCAGCAGCCTGGGCGCCTCACGGTCCGTCCCCACGAGGGCCCCGAGGGGCGCGCCCGCCTCACCGGCCGTCGTCAGCGGCACCAGTACGAGCGGGCCGCCGGTCAGATGGCGGTGCCGCACGGTGGTGAGCGGCTGGGCCCGCCCGCTGTCCACGGCCTCCAGCCGGGCCAGGGTGTTGATCAACGACATGGGACGCCGCCGCTCGCGTGTTCCAGGGCCTCCGCGCGCAGAGCCGCGGCCCGGCGCAGGGCCGCCACCGTCGGATCCGCCGGGTCGCCCTCCTTGCCGGCCGCCGCGGCCAGCACCCCGGCGACCGTCGTCAGCCCGCCGAGCTCGCCCCGCACGCTCCGGCCCAGCGCCTCCACGGCCCCGTCCGTCCGGGCCTTCGCCCGGCAGTGGAAGGCCAGCTCGCACGCGGCCAGGCACTCGGGGGCGTAGGCCGCGGGCACCGACTCGACGGCGGTGCCCAGCTCCTCGGCCGAGCACCCCGGGTCGAACGTCGTGCCCTCGGGAAGGGCCGCCGCGATGTCCTCGATACGGGTCAGCCTGGCCAGCTGGCGGCGCGTGACGGCGCGCTGCTTGCGTACGTCGAGGACCGAGGCGGTCGGCAGGTTGGAGAAGTCCCTCGGACACACCAGCAGGACCCGGTGCCCGACCCGGGCGCCCTCGGTCATGGCGGCGATCCGCTCCAGCGCCAGGACGTAGACGGCGGACTGACGTGCCGCCGCACCGACCTTCGCGGCGTCCGCCGAACTGTCGATCATGGGGAAGGACTTGATCTCGACGACCGTCCAGGTGCCGTCCGGGTGCACCACCACGGCGTCCGGCTCCAGGTAGGCCGGCGAGCCCGCCACCTCCAGGGCCAGCATCGGATGGTCGAGCAGCGCCCAGCCGCCCGCCTCGGTGGCCTCGCGCAGCGCCAGCGCCGTACGCGCGGCGCGGCCCTCGGGACCGGCCGCCGTCAGATCGGGCACCGCGGCCCGGCCCGGTGCGTCCGCTCCGCTGCCGAGACGCTCGAACAGCAGGCGCAGCAGCTCCGTACCGCCGTCGGCCTTGACCTTCGCCTCGAACGCGTTGCCCCGGATGAACGCGAACTGCGACTGGCCGAACGCGGCCGGGGAACCGAGCGCGGTCGCCAGCACGGCCTTGTCGACCCCGGCGCCGTCGAGCAGGGCGCGCCGCTTGCAGCCGGGGTTGGCGGCGAGAGCGGCGAGCGCGCGTGCGTCGAGCGGGTGCGGCGCGACGGACGGGCCGCGCAGCTCAGCGAGCCGCTGCCGGAGCGTCGTCGCTGGCGGCTTCGGCTGCGGAGCCGGTGGCCGCGCCGCTGGAATCTGCGGAGGAGGTCCGCTGGCCGGGGATTCGCTCACCCGCGGAAGTCTTGCATCCGGCACTGACAATCGTGGACTTCTTGGCCGTCACAGGAACGGGGACCGGTGCGAAAGCGGCCCTCAGGCGGTTCTTGACCCGGTCGGCCACCCGGATGACCGGCCTGGTCAGCAGGGCTCCGGCGGCCATCACGGCGGCGCCGGCGACCGCGTCGAGGAAGTAGTGGTTCGCGGTGCCCATCACCACGAGCACCGTGATCAGCGGATACGCGATGCCCGCGGCACGTATGAGCGGGTGGCGCCCGTGGCGCCACAGGAGGACCCCGCACCACAGCGCCCAGCCGACGTGCAGGCTCGGCATCGCCGCGTACTGGTTGGTCATCCCGCTGAGTCCGCGCGGGGCGCTCGCGCCGGCGCCCCACCAGCCGTGCGCGCTGTACTGGGCCATCGTGTCGACGAATCCGTACCGGGCGTCGAGCAGCCGGGGCGGGCAGGTGGGCATCAGCGTGAAACCGATCAGCCCGAGGAGCGTGGAGGTCATCAGCCAGGTGCGGGCCGCCCGGTAGGCGGCGGACCGGCGCCGGAACATCCATATGAGGACGGCCGGAGTGACCAGGTAGTGCAGCGAGGCGTAGGCGAAGTCGGCGGGTATCCCCAGGGCCGGGTTGGCGGTCAGCAGCCGGTTGAGCGGGTGCTCGGCGTTGAGGTGGAGGGCCTTCTCCAGGTCGAGTATGGCGAGCCCGTGGTCCACGGCCGTCGACACGTCGCCCCGGACCAGCAGCCGCCCCGCCGAGTACAGCCCGTACACCACCGCGATCAGTGGCAGCTCCGTCCACCAGCGTGGCCGATGACCGGAGGAGCGTGTCGCGGCGGTGGCGTGCGGCATCCGGTAGCTCTCCCCATGTTCATGCGGTCGACGGCGGACGTTCAACCGTACGGCGGTCGTCGGCCTTGAATTCCCCCGGGGGGCGTCCCCCGCGGACGTCCCTGGTCGTGCGCAGAGAGGGACGCCGATACGGCCCCGCAGGTTGCCTGCGTGGCAGGTGCGGGATGATGGAGCGGGACCTCACCGGCACCGTCCCCCGGCCGGCTGCCGTCCCCGTCGTCGTCCCGGACACCGCTGTCCAGGACCCAACAGATCCTAGGGTCCTCGGATCTTCAGATCTCAGTATTTTTCAGGGAGAGCCGTCATGGCACCGCGAATCCTGCTCGCCCGGCACGGCCAGACCCAGTGGTCCGTACAGGGCAATCACACCGGCAGGACCGACATTCCCCTCCTCGACACGGGCCGCGAGGGCGCCAAGCTGCTCGGGGAACGCCTGCACCGCGAGCCCTGGGACGGCCTGCCCGGGGTGGAGGTGCGGACCAGCCCGCTCGTCAGGGCCGCCGAGACGTGCGCGATCGCCGGATTCGGTGACCGTGCCGAGCCGTGGGACGCGCTGATGGAGTGGGACTACGGGGAGTACGAGGGCCTGACCCCGGCGCAGATCAAGGCGGACCGGCCGGACTGGCTCATCTGGCGGGACGGTGTCCCCGGGGGCGAGACCCTGTCGGGACTGGCGCGCCGGGCGGACGAGATCGTGGACTGGGCGCGCTCGGCGGACCGGGACGTGCTGGTCTTCGCCCACGGGCACATTCTGCGGGCGCTGGGGGCGCGGTGGCTGGGCGAGGACGTCTCCTTCGCCGCGCACCTCCGGCTGGAGCCGACCTCACTGTCGGTGCTGGGCTGGGCGTACGGAATGCCCGCCCTGGAACGCTGGAACGACACGGGCCACCTGGACCGATAGCCCGGAAAGCCCCCGGCCCACCCGGCCTACCCGGCCCGTCCGGCGTTCGAGGACGGAGCCCGGGGACCGGGGACCGGGGGCCGGGGTCCCGTTCGAGCCCGTCCGGCGATTGAGGACAGAACGTCCCCGGCGCAGGGAACTCACCCGGCCGAAGGCACCCGCTCCGGCCCCGGCGGCAACTCCTCGTACCGCTCCAGGAACGCCACGACCTCCGCCCCGCCCCGCGGTCGCAGCACCCGTACCGCGCTCTCCAGCATCCCCCGGATCCGCGAGGACTGGACGCGGTCCAGCAGGTCCAGCACCTGGTGCCCGGCCGTCGCCGCCTGGTCGGCCGCGCCCGCCCGCGCCAGGTCACCGGTCAGCTGCGCCCGGTACAGCGCCAGGTTCCGCGTGAAGTGCGGGTCCTGCAGCCGCGTGGCCCGCCGCGCGTGCCGCGCCGCCCTCGGCCAGTCGCCCAGGGCCGACCAGCACTGCGCCTCCAGCATCTCCAGCTCCGCCTCGCGGAAGAAGGTCATCCACTCGGGGTCCGCCGCGCACTCCCCCCGCTCGAATGCCGTGCGCGCCCGCCCGATGGCCCGCTCGCACCCCGTACGGTCCCCGAGCCACGCCCGCCCGCCCGCCTCCCGCAGGGCGAGCAGGGCCAGCAGCCGCGGTGAGCCGAGCGGGCCGGCCACCCGCTGCCCGGCCTCCGCGGCCCGGACCGCCTCACGCGCCCGCCCCGTGTCCCGGGCCAGGAACGACGCGTTGCAGAACGCGTGCGCCTCCAGAGCCGCGTCCCCTGCCAGCCGCGCCGTCGCGAGCGCCTCCGCGTAGTGCGAGCGCGCGTCGTCGAAGCGGCCCGAGTCGTGCGCCAGCCAGCCCACCGAGATCGCCAGCTCACCGGCGCCCGAGTGCAGCCGGTCCGCGGTACTGCGGCGGCTCGCGGTGCCGGCGTCCAGCAGCGCGTACGCGGCCCGCAGCGGCTGGGAAGCACGCCGGTACAGCCCGTCCGCGCCGTGCCGGTCGTCCAGCAGCCGGATCTGCCGCACCGCCTTCTCGACGGCGCTCACCTCGGCCTCGCCGACCCGGCGCTGTGCGGGCACGGCCATCGGGCCTGCGGCGGCGGACGGGCCGCCCAGGCCCAGGGACGCGGCTGCCACCGTGGTGGTGCCGCTCGTCATGAACACGCGACGCAGCACGTCGCTCTCCTCGTCGGTATCGCTGTGGAGCGCAGGGGGCAGGGGCACAGCCGCGGCGGCCCCCGTACGTGCCCCCCGGCCGCGCACGCTCTCGCGGGCCGAGAAGCCCAGGTCCGCCAGGCTCGCCCCCGGGAACATGTGGAGGAACACCCGTTCGTACGCGTAGTTGGGACAGCGGATCTCGCCGGACTCCACGCGCCCGATGTACCGGGCGTCGCACGCGACGTGTTCCCCGATCTCGCGTGCGGCCCTGCGGATCGCCGCCGCGAACTCCCCGGCGGACCGCGAACCGCGCAGCCGCCGGAACGCAAGGTTGGGAACTGCCCGTGTCGACACCATGGCGGGGCCCTCTCTGGTGCAGCCGGGCGCCTGCTTCCGGTGTCCCGGCGGAGCAAGAACGTACCTGCTGTGACACGTCACACACGCAGCGTTTCGCTATAAAACAAGACATCTCGCCCGTGATCCGCCATGAACTGCCACCCTTTGCGGCGGCGTAGTGCCGTAGCCCTTGACGCCGTCGGTGCGTTGGTCCATGAGGAAGCGGAGCGTGGCTCTGCCCCGCGACGAGAGGAGGGGTTCCCATGCTGCACATCGGTCCGGAAACCGCGCCGTGCGACCTGGTGACCGTCCCGGCACGTCAGGGACTGGAAGCTGTGGACATCCTGCGCCGCGGCGCGGACCACGAGGCCGTCGGCCCGGTCCTGCACGACGGAGCCTGCCACACCCTCGGATTCCTGGTGCCGCCCGGTACCGCCGACGCCTGGGACGTACCCGGCAGTGCCTGTACGCGGACGGACGGCCGGGGACTGCGCATCCCCGCCGAGCCGCCCGTGATCGGCGGCGGCTGGCTCCTGCCGCCCGCCGAGGACGCCCCGGTCACCGATCCGGCCGTGCTGCGGGCCGCTCTCGACCAGGCCGCCAGGCTCATCGAGGCGGCCGACAACTGCCGCTGAGGCCATAATGGCCTGGTGGGCGGATCTCCCGCCGTCGCCGGCCGACCCAGCAGCCGGCCCCCGATCCGGTGAGCGAGGACGAGCGCGCGTGGCACGTCGAGGAGCGCCGGCCAAGGGTGCGAGCGCCCGGAAGCGGTCCGAGCGCGAACGCGGGCAGGAGCCCGTCGCCGCGACGGTGGACGGCGGTCTCGCCGAGCTCGTGCCCGACCGCGAACGCCCGCGTGCCTGGACCCTGCTGCTGGACGGTGCCCCGCAGTCCCATGTGGACCTGGACGACCCCTCGTACCTCTCGTTCGAGTACCAGCGCAGGCTCGGCCACGTCATCGACCTCTCCGCGCCCCCGAACCAGCCCCTCCAGGTCGTGCACCTGGGCGGCGGCGCGTTCACGCTGGCCCGCTACATCGCGGCGACCCGCCCCCGCTCCACCCAGCAGATCGTCGAGATCGACGCTGCCCTCGTCCAACTCGTCCGCCGGGAGCTCCCGTTGGACCCGCAGGCCCGGATACGGGTGCGCTCCACGGACGCCCGCGCCGGACTCGCCAAGATTCAGGACGGCTGGGCCGATCTCGTCATCGCCGACGTCTTCAGCGGGGCCCGTACCCCCGCCCACCTCACCTCCGCCGAATTCCTCGGTGAGGTACGCCGGGTACTGAAGCCCGGCGGTCGGTACGCCGCCAACCTCGCCGACGGTCCGCCGCTCGCCCACCTCCGCGGCCAGATCGCCACGGCGGCCTCCCTCTTCCCCGAGCTGGCCCTGGCAGCCGACCCGACCGTCTGGCGGGGCCGCCGCTTCGGGAACGCGGTCCTGGTCGCCTCGGACCTGCCGATCGCCGTCGCCGAGCTGACCCGACGGGTCGCGAGCGACCCCCACCCCGGCCGGGTCGAACACGGCAGGGCACTCGCCGACTTCACGGGCGGCGCCGCCGTCGTCACCGACGCGGGCGCCAAGCCGTCCCCCGCCCCGCCGCCCGGCGCCTTCACCTGAGCCCCGGCTACTGGTCGACGACCTGCACCGTCGGCGGATGGCCGTTCCAGGTGCAGAAGACGGAGACGGTCGCCCCGCCCCCGTCGCTGAAGTCCACCCGGATCCACTCCGCGTTCGTCCACACCTGCATCGACCAGCCCTGCTCCGGGGTCGCCGAGACCAGCTTCGCCGACGCGCTCGCCAGCTCCAGGACCACCCGGCCGCCACGGGTCGGATAGCTCTTCACGTCCCCCGACGACGCCGCCGCGGGCGCGGAGGTCTTCGGCGGGGCGGCCGGACTGCTCGACGGAGTACGGGAGGACGGGCGCGGCGACCGCGGGGGCGCGGTCCGGGAGGCGCTCGCGCTCGGCGTGGGCGAGGGAAGGGCGCGGTGGGTGGACGACGACACCGGTGCGTCCGCCGCCTGTTCGGTCCGGGTGCCGACAGAGATCGGCACGGCGCGCGGAGGGTCGTACGCCGTCCCCGACATCACCGTGTGCACACCCCACCACGACAGCGTGACCGCCGCCCCGGTGGACAGCGACCAGGCGATCGCGTGTACGAGTCCTCGTTGCATCGGGCACATCCTGCCCCACCCGCACCGGTGCTGTCCCGGGGAGGACCGGGTCCGTCCGCATGGGCTACGGTGCCGCCCATGCCTAGTGTGCTCGTGGTCGAGGACGACCAGTTCGTACGTTCCGCCCTCATCCGGCACCTGACCGAGGCCTCCCACACGGTGCGGAGTGTCGGCACGGCGCTGGAAGCGCTGCGCGAAGTGGCGCACTTCCGGTTCGACGTGGTCATCCTCGATCTCGGGCTGCCCGACCTCGACGGCGCCGAGGCGCTGAAGATGCTGCGGTCCATTACCGACGTACCCGTGATCATCGCGACCGCGCGGGACGACGAGGCCGAGATAGTCAGGCTGCTCAACGACGGTGCCGACGACTACCTGACCAAACCGTTCTCGGTCGAGCACCTGTCGGCGCGCATGGCCGCGGTGCTGCGCCGCACCCGCGGCGCCGGCGACCGGACGCCGTCCCCGCGCGTGATCCAGGTCGGCGGGCTCTCCATCGACCCGCTGCGCCGCCAGGCGGAACTGGACGGCACGGCACTCGACCTGACCCGCCGCGAATTCGACCTGCTGGCCTTCCTCGCCGGGCGCCCCGGAGTGGTCGTCGCGCGCCGGGAACTGCTGGCCGAGGTCTGGCAGCAGTCCTACGGGGACGACCAGACCATCGACGTCCATCTCTCCTGGCTGCGCCGCAAACTGGGCGAAACGGCCGCACGGCCGCGCTATCTGCACACGTTGCGCGGAGTCGGCGTCAAACTCGAACCCCCCGCGGCGGCACCGCGGACCGTACCGGAACCACCCGCATGAGGTGGGCCCTGGTCAAGGTCTGCCTGGCCGTCACCGCCATGGTCGTGATCGCGTTCGCGGTGCCCCTCGGGCTCGTCATCAAGGAGATGGCCCGCGACCGCGCCTTCTCCGACGCCGAGCGCCAGGCCGCCACCATCGGCCCGACCCTCACCATCACCACCGACCGCGAGGAACTGACCCGCGCGGTCCTGTCCACCGAACCGGGCGGCCAGGGACGGCTCGCCGTCCACGTCCCCGCCGCCGACGAGCCGGACAGCCGGCGCCTGGAGATCGGCACCCGGCGCGCCACCCGCCACGACCTGGAGACCGTACGGACGTCGGGGCGCGCCTCCATCTCCGAGGTCCCGGGCGGCTCCGCGCTGCTACAGCCCACCGCACTGAGCTCGGGAGACATCGCCGTCGTCGAGGTGTTCGTACCCGAGGGCGAGGTCTCCAACGGGGTCGGCACGGCCTGGCTGATGCTGGCGGGTGTCGGCATAGCGCTGATCGTCGGCTCGGTGGCGGTCGCCGACCGGCTCGGCGTACGGATGGTGGAGCCCGCGCAACGGCTCGCCGGCGCCGCCCAGAACCTGGGGGAGGGCAGGCTGGGCACCCGGGTCCCCGAGGAGGGGCCCACCGAACTGCGGTCGGCCGCCGTCGCGTTCAACTCGATGGCGGACCAGGTGGTCCAACTCCTCGCCAACGAACGCGAACTGGCCGCCGACCTCTCCCACCGGCTGCGCACCCCGCTGACCGTGCTCCGGCTCAACGCCGCGTCCCTGGGCGAGGGCCCCGCCGCCGAGCAGACCCGGGCGGCGGTGGAGCAACTGGAGCGCGAGGTCGACACGATCATCCGCACCGCCCGGGAACAGCGCCCCCAGACCCAGGGCGTGCAGCCGGGCGCGGGCGCCGGGTGCGACGCGTCCGAGGTGATCCGCGAGCGCATGGGCTTCTGGTCGGCACTGGCCGAGGACGAGGGCCGTACGGTCCGCCTCGCGGGGGTGGACCGTACGGTACGTATCCCGGTCGCCAGGCCCGAACTGGCGGCCGCAGTCGACGCGTTGCTCGGCAACGTCTTCCGGCACACCCCGGAGGGCACCGCGTTCGCCGTCGATGTGCACCACAGCGGCGACGCGGTACTCGTCCTGGTCTCCGACGCCGGGCCCGGCATAGCCGACCCGAAGGCCGCCCTCGCCAGGGGAGCCACCGGACGCGGTGAAGGACCGGGCGCCGTGGGCTCGACCGGCCTCGGACTGGACATCGTGCGCAGGGTCGCCGAGTCGACCGGCGGCGATCTGCGGATCGGGCGTTCGGTGCTCGGCGGTACGGAGGTGCGCATCTGGATAGGCCTCGACGGCGGCCCGTCCGAGCGCGGCCGCCGGGGGCACCGGGTGGGCAGGCGCACGGGGAAGCGGATCGGGAAGCGGCAGCGACACGGAGTGACGGGGCGGAACGCAGAGCTCCGTAAGTCACCAGGCGCCGAGCCGATTCTTTAACCAGCACCGATGCGCTCCTTAAGCCAACCCTAAGAACATCAACTCAGGTCCAGGAAGCGACTTTTGCCCGGTTCGGGGCGGCTAGCGTGCAGACGCAAACACCACCCCCCGCAGGACAGAGGCAGGAACGCGATGGGCACCAGCACGCACCGCCGTACGACGAGCACCCGCACCAAGGCCGTCGGCGCCGTCGTCGCCGCCGCAGTCATCGGTGGCACGGTCTTCGCACTCACCGGCACGGCGCAGGCCGCGGCGGTCGGTGCCACCTACACCAGGACGAGCGGGTGGACCGGCGGATACACCGGGCAGTACGTCGTCACGAACGACACCGACAAGGCCCAGGCGGGATGGACGCTCGAGTTCGACCTCCCCGCGGGTACGAAGATCGACTCGCTCTGGAACGGCGAGCACACCGTCAGCGGGAACCACGTCACGGTGAAGCCCGCGAGCTGGAACAAGGACCTCGCCCCGGGTGCATCGGTGACGGTCGGCTTCGTCACCGCCTCGTCCGGCACGGCTGCCGATCCGGTCGACTGCCTCATCAACGACGCCACGTGCTCCGTCGACACCGGTGCGACCCCGCAGCCCAGCGGACGCCCCACGCAGACCGCGAGCCCCGCACCGACGCCCACCGCCACGGCCACCCCCACCCCCACGAAGTCGGCAACGGCCTCACCGACGCCCTCCGAGACGTCCGGCGGCGGTGACGAGGGCGGCACGGCCGCGGGTGCCGGGTTCGCCCCGTACATCGACACGTCGCTCTACCCGTCGTACGACCTGCTGGACACCGTCCGGAAGACCGGTGTGAAGGAGTTCAACCTCGCCTTCATCACCTCCGGCGGCAGCTGCGCCCCGCTCTGGGGCGGGGTGACCGGCCTCGGCGACGACAAGGTGGCCGCCCAGATCGACGCGCTGCGGGCCCAGGGCGGCGACGTCCGGGTCTCCTTCGGCGGTGCGGCGGGCGCCGAGCTGGCCCTGCACTGCTCCTCGGCCGGCGATCTCGCCGCCGCGTACGGCAAGGTCATCGACACGTACAAGCTCACCAAGGTCGACTTCGACATCGAGGGCGGTGCGCTGCCCGACACCGCGGCCAACTCCCGCCGCTCGCAGGCCATCGCCCAGCTCCAGAAGGCGCACCCCGGCCTGGACGTCTCGTACACCCTGCCGGTGATGCCGGAAGGCCTGACCCAGCCGGGCGTGGACCTGATCGCCGACGCGAAGAAGAACGGCGTGCGGGTCGACGCGGTCAACATCATGGCGATGGACTACGGGGCCTCGTACAGCGGCGACATGGGCGACTACGCGACCCAGGCGGCCACCGCCACGCAGGCCCAGATCAAGGGTGTGCTCGGGCTGTCCGACGCGGCGGCCTGGGAGGCCGTCGCGGTCACCCCGATGATCGGCGTGAACGATGTCGCCACCGAGATCTTCAAGGTCGACGACGCCACGCAGCTGGTGAAGTTCGCCCAGGACAAGGGCATCGGCCGGCTCGCTATGTGGTCCGGCACCCGCGACAAGGAGTGCGCCGGCGGTACGAAGCCGACGGCGGACGCGTCCTGCAGTTCGATCCTCCAGGAGCCGCTGGCGTTCACGAAGGCATTCGGCGCCTTCAAGTAACCCTCCGCTCCCCACAGACCGCCACCCCCCGCGCGCATCCCGGCCGGCCCCACATCCCCCCACACCCGGCCGGGGTGCGCCCCCACATGTGGCCTGCGGACTCCGAGATGTCCGTAATCGCCGGACGGGCTTGATATGCCCGTCCGGCGCTTGCATTCGCAACGCCCATCGAGCCCGGCGTCGAATTCCCCCGGACCGACCGCGCTCCCACAGCTAAGCGGAACCATCCGTCCGGTCCCCGGAGTTCGGGGAAAGAACGCGGAATCCGCCTCAAGCCCCCAGGACGCCCCCACCGTGCGCCGCCCCGTTCATCTTCCGGCGGGCGTTCCCGGCCCGAGCGGTGATGCGGGCGCCTCCGCGAGCCCCGTTCCGAAATCCGCTCCCCGGGTGGCCCTTTTCGGGGGCCCGGGCCGGCCTTCCGGCTCAACACCTCTCTGACCTGCGGAAATTCGCGATCCATCGCGCCGCGTATGCAGGACGCGCGAGTTAACGCAAGACCTCTACCGGACACGGTCGCGTGACTTGCAGGACACACTCGGGCAACGGAAGCGTCTTCAACTCTTGACACCCACCCCCTTGAGGCAGCAACCTTCCGGCATCAGCGCATGGGAGCGCTCCCATATCGAACGAGGTTTTCGCTCGTACGGGGACGGCACCGCCCATGTCATCCCCGTACCGACGGCACCCGCACCCACCGGTGCGTATGCCGAGCAGATTGAACGCCAGTCCCACCCTGGAACAAGGAGTAGTGGAATGCGCATCACCCGCACTGTCGCAGGTCGAAGCCGCAGAACCCTCGTCATGGCCACCACGGGCCTCACGGCCACCGCCCTGCTGCTCACCGGCTGCGGCGATTCCGACTCGGACTCCGAGGGGTCCGACGCCAACGGGAAGATCACTCTGACCGTCGCCGACTTCGGCCAGTTCGGCTACAAGGAGGCGGGGCTCTTCGAGAAGTACCACGAGCTCCACCCGAACATCACGGTCAAGGAAAACGTCTCGGCCGACGAGAAGGTCTACTACCCGAAGTTCCTCCAGCAGCTCAACACGGGCAGCGGCCTCGCCGATGTGCACGGCATCGAGGTCGGCCGCGCGAAGGAACTCGTCGACACCAAGGCGGACGCCTTCGCGGACCTGTCCAAGGTCGTCGACCCCAGTGAGTGGGTGACGTGGAAGGCGCTGCAGGCCACCACCGACGAGGGCAAGGTCATCGGCGCCGGTACCGACATCGGCCCGATGTCGATCTGCTACCGCCGTGACCTGTTCGAGCAGGCCGGTCTGCCGACCGACCGCACCGAAGTCGCCGCGAAGTTCGCCGGCGGCTGGGAGGACTACCTCAAGCTCGGTGAGGAGTACAAGAAGAAGGCCCCCAAGGGCACTTACTTCATGGACTCCGCCAGTGCCATGTACAACGGCGTCGTCAGCTCGAACGAGGAGCAGTACTACGCCAAGGACGGCAAGGCGATCTACAAGGACAGCGCCGGGGTCAAGGCCGGCTGGAACCTCGCCGCCGAGGCCGCCGACAAGAAGCTGACCCAGGGTCTCGCCCAGTTCACCGACGAGTGGGGTGCGGCCCTGCGCAAGGGCACCATCGCCTCCGTGGCCTGCCCCGCGTGGATGGCCGCCCGGATCTCCACGGACGCCGGTGACGCGTTCAAGGGCAAGTGGGACATCGCCCGCACCCCGGGCCAGACCGCGGCCAACTGGGGCGGTTCGTTCCTCGCCGTTCCCGCGAAGGGCAAGCACGTCAAGGAGGCCGGTGAGCTCGTCAAGTGGCTGACCGCGCCCGAGCAGCAGGCCGCCGTGTTCGCGGCCGCCGGTCTCTTCCCGTCGAACAAGGGTGCCTACCTGCTCCCCGAGGTGAAGACCGCCAAGCTGGAGTACTTCAACAACGCGCCCATCGGTGAGATCTACGCCGAAGAGGCTCAGGTCATCCCGGCCGCCGTGCTCGGCCCGAAGGACGGCGTCATCAAGGACACCATCTCCACCCAGATCAACAACATGGAGCAGCGGGGCACCAGCCCCGAGGACGCGTGGGACGCGGCCACCGAGGCGATCGACAAGGTGATCGGCTGATCCTCACCGGTGCGGGCGGCCGGGACGGTTTCCACCCGTCCCGGCCCGCCCGCACCGGTGCCGGTTCCCCCGACGGCACCGCGCACCTTTTCCGACACCTCTGCCGGACCCGACCAGGTCCGGCCTGCCCCTGCGGTGTCGGCACACCCCAGGGAAGGACTCCCACCTGTGGCAACCACCACCCCCACCAGGGGCGTACACGGCTCCCGGCCCAGCCGCCGCGCCCCGAAGCCCATGTCTCCCGGCCGCCAGGCCTGGCGCAGCCGGCTGTGGCGCTTCGACGACAAAGCATCGCCGTACGCCTACATCGCGCCCTTCTTCCTCGTCTTCGGCGCCTTCGGGCTCTACCCGCTCATCTACACCGGCTGGATCGCCCTCCACCGGGTGGAGATGACCGGCCTCGACCAGATGGAATGGGTCGGCTTCGGGAACTTCAGCAAGATCCTCCAGGAAGACGAGTTCTGGACCGCGGTCAGCAACACCTTCGTCATCGGTGTCATCTCCACCGTCCCGCAGTTGATGGTCGCGCTGGGCCTCGCCCACCTGCTGAACTACAAACTGCGCGCCAGCACCTTCTGGCGCACCGTGATCCTCACGCCCTACGCCACCTCGGTGGCCTCCGCCGCCCTCGTGTTCGCCCTGGTGTTCCGGGCCGACGGCGGACTGCTGAACTGGGTCCTCGGCTTCTTCGGAGCCGGCGAGACGAACTGGGTCAACGGCCACTGGACGTCCAACATCGCCATCGCCGTCATCGTGATCTGGCGCTGGACCGGCTACAACACGCTGATCTACCTGGCCGCGATGCAGGCGGTGCCGTCCGACCTGTACGAGGCGGCCTCGCTCGACGGGGCCTCGCGCTGGCAGCAGTTCCGCAACGTGACGATTCCCGCGCTCCGGCCGACGATCCTCTTCACCATCGTCATCTCGACCATCGGGTCCATGCAGCTGTTCGGTGAGCCCCTCCTGCTCGAAGGAGGCGCCAACGGCGCACAGGGTGGCACCGAGAACCAGTACGAGACGCTCAGCATCTACCTCTACAACTACGGCTGGAACCTCGGACACCTCGGTCCGGCCGCCGCGGTCGCCTGGGCGATGCTCGTCCTGCTGCTGCTCATTGCCGCGATCAACTGGCTCATCGGGCGCTTCGTGCGCAAGACCGCGGCCTGACGGGGAGCGATACCCATGACCACCACCAGCCCCATCACCGCTCCGGACCACCGCCGCGTCTCGAAGGCCGCGGTCCGTCACGAGCCTCCGCGCCGCCGCCGGTTCAAGCCCGGAGCGGGTCGCCAGCACCACGCGGGCCCCTTCGCCTACTTCGCCCTCGTCGTCGTCGGGCTCGGCTCGCTGTTCCCGCTGTACTGGACGCTGGTCGCCGCGTCCCGTACCCAGCAGGAGGTGCTCGACACCACCCCGCCGCTCCTCCCGGGCGGCAACCTGTTCAACAACCTCGAAGCGGCCTGGGAGCAGGCCAGCCTCGGCAAGGCCATCCTGAACACGTTCATCGTGTCCAGCAGCATCACCCTCGCGACGCTGTTCTTCTGCACCCTGGCCGGGTACGCCTTCGCCAAGATGCGCTTCAAGGGCCGCAACATGCTGATGACGATGGTCATCGTCACGCTGACGATCCCCCCGCAGCTCAGCGTCGTCCCCCTGTTCATGTTGATGTCCGACATCGGCTGGGGCGGACAGCTGGAATCGGTCATCTTCCCGACCCTGGTGAGCGCGTTCGGCGTGTTCTTCATGCGTCAGTACCTGATCGAGGCGCTGCCGTACGAGCTCATCGAAGCGGGCAAGGTGGACGGGGCGAACAACCTCCGCGTCGTGTGGAGCATCGTGCTCCCGGTCGCCCGACCGGCCATGATGGTTCTCGGCATGCTCACCTTCGTACAGGCCTGGAACGACTTCTTCTGGCCCTACCTGGCACTGAACGATCAGACCCCCACGCTCCAGGTCGCACTCGGTCTGCTGAGCGCGTCCTACGTCCCCGATCAGAGCATCGTCATGGCGGGTGCGCTGATCAGCACCCTGCCTCTGCTCGTCGTCTTCGTGATCTTCGGCAAGCAGATCGTCGGGGGAATCATGTCCGGCGCCGTCAAGGGCTGACTTCCCGGCCCGCTCCGCTCCACCCCGGTCGTCCCGTACGGCCTGTACCTGACCACAGGCCGTACGGGCCCTCGGCCCCCCATCCCTGTCCCTGTTCGTCCACTCTTGGGAGCGCTCCCGCATGACTGCAGTACGACCCGACATCACCCCGAAGCAGGCGCCCGAGGCAACGAACTTCCCCACGGGCTTCATCTGGGGCGCGGCCACCGCGTCCTACCAGGTCGAGGGTGCCGCCGCCGAGGGCGGCCGCACGCCGTCCATCTGGGACACCTTCAGCCACACCCCCGGCAAGATCTACAACGGTGACACCGGCGACGTCGCGGCCGACCACTACCACCGCTACCGCGACGACGTCGCGCTGATGAAGCGGCTCGGGCTGAAGGCGTACCGCTTCTCGGTCTCCTGGTCCCGGGTCCAGCCCACCGGCCGCGGCCCCGCCGTCGAGCGCGGTCTGGACTTCTACCGCAAGCTCGTCGACGAACTGCTGGACGCCGGTATCGCGCCCGTCGCCACCCTGTACCACTGGGACCTCCCCCAGGAGCTCGAGGACGCCGGCGGCTGGCCCGAGCGCGCCACCGCCGAGCGCTTCGCCGACTACGCCGCCATCGTCTCCGGCGCCCTCGGCGACCGCGTCGGCATGTGGACCACCCTCAACGAGCCGTGGTGCTCGGCCTTCCTCGGCTACGGATCCGGAGTGCACGCCCCCGGCCGCACCGAGCCCGCAGCCGCGCTGCAGGCGGCCCATCACCTCAACCTCGCCCATGGCCGGGCGATCGAGGTCCTGCGCGCCCAACTCCCCGCTGCTGCGCAGGCCTCGGTCACCCTCAATCTGCACCAGGTCCGCCCGCTGACCGACAGCGCGGCCGACGCCGACGCCGCCCGCCGGATCGACGCCGTCGGCAACCGCGTCTTCACCGGCCCGATGCTGCGCGGCGAGTACCCCGAGGACCTGATCGCCGACACCTCGCACCTGGTGGACTGGTCGAAGCTGGTCCACGACGGCGACCTCGCCACCATTTCCCGCCCGGTCGACGCCCTCGGCATCAACTACTACACGCCGACCCTGGTCTCCACTCCCGTGGACGGTGCCGCCTACGCGCGCAGCGACGCCCACGGCGCCAGCGACCACTCCCCGTGGCCCGGTTCCGAAGGCGTCGCCTTCCACCTCGCCGAGGGGAAGGAGCGCACCGCGATGGACTGGTCGATCGACCCCGACGGGCTCTACAACCTCCTCATGGACACCCACCGCGAGCACCCCGGCCTCCCGCTGATGGTCACCGAGAACGGTGCCGCGTTCGACGACCAGGTCTCGCCAGAGGGCACGGTCGAGGACCCCCAGCGGATCGCGTACCTGCACGGCCACCTCGACGCCGTACAGCGGGCGATCGCCGACGGAGCGGACGTCGGCGGCTACTTCCTGTGGTCGCTGATGGACAACTTCGAGTGGGCGTACGGCTATTCGAAGCGATTCGGCGCGGTGTACGTCGACTACGCGTCTCAGGACCGCATTCCCAAGGCGAGTGCCCACTGGTACGGGGACGTGATCCGCCGCCACGGCCTGCCCCCGGCCGACAGCACCGTCTGACCTGCGCGAACAGCGAGACCCGGCCGAGCGCCGGGTCTCGCTTTTTTGTGCCCGCCTTACATGTTCGTCACAGGGACCCCGTAGGCTTGGGAGCGCTCCCAGAAGGTGTGGCGCTCCCGATGGGCCTGTCGGTCCGGACGAGTGTCAAGGGATCGGACAGCAGGACTTGGTTTGGCTATCCGGCTGTGAGAAATTGACCGCGAACGGGAGGCAGCCATGGCGGCAGCGCGAGTACGGAGTGGCGGGCGGCCCACGCTCGAAGAAGTAGCGGCACGGGCCGGAGTGGGGCGGGGCACGGCCTCACGCGTCATCAACGGCTCGCCACGGGTCAGTGCGCAGACCAGGGAGGCGGTCGAGGCGGCCGTCGCCGAGCTGGGCTACGTACCGAACCGGGCGGCCAGAGCGCTCGCCGGGAACCGGACGGACGCCATCGCCCTCGTCGTACCCGAGTCCGAGACCCGGTTCTTCGCCGAGCCGTACTTCTCCGACATCGTACGAGGGGTGGGTGAGGCCCTCGCCGACACGGAGATGCAGCTGCTGCTGACCCTGGCGGGCAACGACCGCGAGCGCCGCCGGCTGGCCCAGTACCTGACCGCCCACCGGGTCGACGGCGTCCTGCTGATCGCCGTCCACGCCGACGACCCGCTGCCGGAGCTCCTCGAACAGCTCGGCATGCCCTCCGTGATCAGCGGCCGCAGGCACGCCGCGGAGCCGCTGCCCTCGGTCGACTCCGACAACTTCGAAGGCGCACGCGCGGCGGTCGACCACTTCATATCGCGAGGCCGCACCGCCATCGCCACCATCACCGGACGCCTCGACGTGTACGGCGCGCAGCGCCGCCTCGACGGCTACCGCAAGGCCATCGCCGCCGCGGGCCTCGACCCCGACGAGCGGCTCATCGCCCCCGCGGACTTCACCGAGGAGGGCGGCGCCCGCGCCATGCGGGAACTCCTGGCCCGCCGCCCGGACGTGGACGCGGTCTTCGCCGCCTCCGACGTGATGGCGGCAGGCGCCCGCCAGGTCCTGCGCGAGTCCGGTCGCCGCATCCCGGACGACGTGGCCCTGATCGGCTTCGACGACTCCGCCGTGGCCCGCCACATGGACCCCCCGCTGACGAGCGTCCGCCAGCCGATAGAGGAAATGGGCCGCACGATGACCCGGGTCCTGCTCCAGGAGATCGCGAACCGCACGGAGGAACGCACGGAGGAACGGCCGAGGATCGTGCTGCCCACGGAACTGGTGGTGCGGGAGTCGTCCTGACCCGCCGGGTCCCCGCTTGCGGGGGCGGCCCTGCCGCGTCGGGGGAGAGCGCGGCAGGACCGTTGTGTCGAATGCCCGGGAGTCGCACTTCCATGCGGTGCGGAGTGCGCTGTGGCCTGTCTCACGCGTGGGCAGGCGCGCGATCGGCCCGTGGCCTGGGCACTCGTTGCGCCCCGAGGTGTCGTGACGCCTTCGCGGCAGGCGTCACGTGAAGTCCCGTGCGCTCTCCTGGGCGGGTTCCTTGGATGCCGGGTGATCCGGGGCGTCGGCCGGGGCCGCGGCACGCAGCGCCGCTTCGACCCGGCGGTTGCTGGTCATGGATGCCGTGACGGCCGTCATCGCCAGAAGGAGGCCGGCGGCGGCGTAGAGCGGGGTGCGGATGTCGTACGTGGTGGCCAGCCAGCCGCCGAGGAAGGCCCCGATGGGGGCGGCGCACATGGCCAGCATGCGGGAGGTGGAGGCGACCCGGCCCATGAGGTGGGCCGGGACGATCGACTGCCGGAGGGAGGGCGCGAGCACCATCGTGGCACCCATACCGGCCCCGCAGACGGCGAGCGCCAGCCCGGCCACGTACGGGTTCGGGGCAGCGGCAAGGCCCAGGGCGGCAAGCCCTTCGACTGCGGCCGTGGAGGTCAGCGCGGTACCGGTGCCGAGCCGTCGGCCGAGGTAGGAGGCGATGCCCGCACCGAGGAGGCCGCCGGTGGCCTCCGCCGTGAGGAGCAGGCCGAAGCCGTAGGTGTCGATGCCGAGGCGTTCGTGCGCGAAGAGGGCCAGGACGGTCTCCACGGCGAGGAACGCGACGTTCCCGACCGCCGGGCGGAGCGCGAGCCCGAGCAGCAACCGGTCCCGGAAGATGTACGAGGCCCCGGCCCGCGCCTGCCGGAGCAGCGACTCGCGGACCTCCGGCACGGGCCGGGGCATGGCGGGCAGCGTACGTACGAGCAGTGCGGAGAGCAGGAACGACACCGCGTCGGCGAGCAGCGGAACGGCCCGCCCGAGCGCGAGCAGCGCACTGCCCGCAGGCGGCCCCGCGAAGCCCGACATGGCGGTCTGGGCCCCGCGCAAGCGAGAGTTGGCGCGCTCGAGGAGTTCGGGGTCGCGGCCGAGCAGATCCGGCAGGTAGGCCGTGGCGGCCGTGTCGAAGAAGAGTCCGCCGAGGCCGAGCACGAAGGCGACGGCCGCGAGCAGCGGGATGCTCAGCACGTCGAGGGCGGCCGCTGCCGCCGGTATCACGAGCAGCGCCGCACGCGCCGCGTCCACGACCCACATCGTGCGCCGGCGGTCCCAGCGGTCCACCAGCGCACCGCCGAGCACCCCGAAGAGCAGCCACGGCAGCGTCCCGGCGGCCGTGACGACGGCGAGCGCCATCGGATCCCGCGTCAACGTCAACGCGAGCAGCGGCAGCGCCGCGTGCGACACCCCGTCACCGAGCGAGGAAACCGTCTGCGCAGTCCACAGCCGTCCGAACCCGGTCGGCAACTTCCGCACGTCTGACGTCACTTGGCGCCCCCCTCTTCCTGATTGCGCGGTGCCGGGTGGAAGAGCGCGAAGACGAGTGACGCGTCAGGCAGCGACGGATCGGACAGCTTCTGGTACTCGTCCGCCAACGCATCCAGCCGCGCCCCCAGCTGCGCGAACTGCTCCTCGGTGAGCCGCAGATGGGCCATCCGAACGTGCCGCTCATCCGCCTGCGACGCCTCCAGGTCCGCCACCGCATGGCGCATCAGCATGTCCGGCCCTCCCTCGCCCGGATCCGGCAGCGCGATCGACCGCGCGGCCATCGCGTAGTACCGCTCGGTGACCCCCCGCACCTTCCGCGTCCGTACCACCTTCACCAGGCCGGCCCGCTCCAGCAGCCGGATGTGATAGCTGGAACTCCCCTTCGCAAGGCCCACGCGCTCGGCGATCTGCGTGATCGTCGCGGGCTCGAAGCGGAGCGCGGCCATGATCCGGTGGCGCGTGAGGTTGGAGACGGCACGCAGCTGCTCGTCAGTGGTGACGTGAAACGTCTCGGGGAGGTCATCGGTAGGCATGCGAGCAATGGTCAACGATTCTTGACCATTGAGCAAGGGGGTTTCGCGAGGACTTCCTGAATCTGCGAGCGGGAACGCCCGCAGCGCGGTGTCGTCGAACTCCCTCTCGAGTAGCGGCAGTACGGAGGGCTCGCACGTGGTGCGTGAGTCAGGCGGCCCGGGCCGAGTCGGTGCGGCAGTCGCGGCAGTGGCCGGCCTCCCGTGGTTTCCACGACCCGGTGCACGCGACCCGGTGCACGCGACCCGGCGAAGGAGATCCCGTCAGTAACGGCGACAACCGGCCACTCACGCGCGAGGCCATCCTTCTTCATACGTGAAAGATGACTTCAGGTGCGATGCCCTGAACTGCGTTGACTCCCTCACGAGGCGTCGGCCGACAGATTTCGGTAAGGGCGCAAATGGGCAGATACAGGCTCCGCGTGATACGGCGTGAAAGGCGCTGCCCATCCCGTGTCGGAACGATTTACGTTTGCGGCCGTGGCGAATGCGAGAGGTTTCGTCACACCCCTTCAGAAGTACCCGCGGCAGAACGCATGCCCCTGGTGAGTCGCACGTACCCAGGGAGCATGATGAAGTTCGCGCATTTCGCTCGCCCTCGCGTGACGGATGGTTCACCCGCGTCGCCCCTGTCCGGCCGGACGGCGATGTCGCTGGGCATCGCCGCTGGTTGCTACGCCGTCACCATGGCGGTGCTGGGCACGACGACCAGCTTGTTCCTCGCCGATGCTGTTCGTGTGGGGCCGGAACTCATCGGCTTGTACTTCACAGGCTGCGCCGTGGCTGCAATCGCCATCAACCTGGCCGCAGGATGGTTGTCCGACCGACTGGCCGACAGAAGGGTCGCACTCGCCGCGACCGCATTGGCCGGGGTCGCCGGTGCGTTGATTTTCGTCGAGGTCCGGAACTATGCGGTGGTATTCGCTACGGGGGCCGTGCTCCTCAGTCTGAATGACGCGTATATTTCCCAGCTGTTCGCGTACGTCAAGGAGTTCGCCGATTCCACCGGCAGGGAAGTGACTCCGTTCAGTTCCGCAGTGCGGTCGGTCTTCTCCGCCGGGTGGGTCATCGGGCCGCCGGTCGGATTCTTTCTGCTGACACAGATCGGATTCGGGCTCATCTACGCGGGCGCCGCGGTCATGCTCCTGCTGACCGCGCTGCTCGGCCGCTGGTTCCTCCCCGCCCTGCCTTCGCCGCCCGGGCCGAAGTACAAGGACCACGCGGATGGCAGCTCGTCCGGGCTGCGCCGCGTCTGTGCCACCGTGCCGCGCCGCACCTGGCTGCTGCTCGGATCGGTCACGGCGGTCAACGTGGCGAATCAGATTTACCTGATCAACATTGCCCTGTACGTCACCAGGGAGCTGCACCTGTCAGCGGCTCTGGTCGGGCTGATGGCCGGGACCTGCGCGGCCTTCGAGATTCCTCTGATGATCGCGGTGGGCCGCCTGGCCGACCGCATCGGGAAGATGCGCCTCGTGGCCGCCGCCCTGGTCGTCGCCGTCATGTTCTTCTGCGTGCTGCCGGTGGCCGGCTCGACGCCGGTCCTGATCGCCCTGCAGTTGCCGAACGCCGTGTGGATCGCGGTGCTGATGAGCATCCCGATGGTGGTGGTGCAGCAAGAGGTGCCCGGGGGAGCCGGCACCGCATCCGCGCTCCACTCGTCCACGTTTCCGGTGGCCCAACTGCTGGCCGGGGCCATCACCGGAGTGGTCGCCGCACAGGCGGGATTCCGAAACGTGTTCTGGTTCTGCGCCGGTCTCGTCGCGCTCGCCCTCGTGCTTCTCCTCTCCCGACTGGCCACCCGCACCCCGCCCGACCCCCAGCACCGCCCCATGTAGCCCGATTTCGGGAGTCGTCATTGGCAGGTCATACCCGACCCGAAGCCCGAGCTTCTGCGCATGAGTACTCCCCATTCCGGTCCTGCGGTCGGAAACGCGGCGTCCGGCGCATCGGTCGGAGCGGAGCAGATCGGCTCAGGGGCCGGGGAGCAGGCGGGTTTCGGCGGCCGGCAGGCCCTTGGTCCACCAGTGGCCGTATCGGCTGTAGACCCTGGGGTCGCGATCGGCGAGGAGCGTCGTGAGCGACTCGGCCTCCGCCGCGAGCCCCTGCCAGACATGGCGGGGGAGGGGATGGAAGGCGCCGGCCTCGATCCCTCCGTCCACGGGACGCCAGACTCCGGCGACGTAGCCGTCGACCAGCAGGGTGGGCAGCACGTCTCCGTTCACGCGCGTCACATGCTTGCGGTATGCGGGCGGGACGACGCGGCCGCGGTCGGCGTACGCCAGCAGGATGCTGTCCCACATCGCCATCAGCCGGGGTGGGGCCGGAGTGTCCTCGGCCGGCCGTGGAGCACCGGGGATGTCGTACATCACCGTGCCGTCGGGGCCCTCCAGCTGTTCGAGCTCGTCGGCGAGCGCCAGCACCGCCGCCCTGACCCGGGCCCGCTGGACCAGCGCGAACTGCGCCATGTCCGCCACCGACGCCGGCCCGAAGCCCTCCAGGTAGCGGCGGATCAGGGTCTGCAGACCCTGGGCGGCAGCGTCAGGACCGCTCAGCACCGGCTGCGTGCCTGCTGCCGCGACGAACGACTGCTGGGTACCGAACGCCCAGGGCCCTCCGACGGGCGCGTGCCACAGCGGCGCGTACTGCCGCAGCAGCCGCCAGGTCACCGGCTCCCTCGGCGCGCCCACCCGCTCATCGAGCCACCCCCGGATCTCGGCGGAGGTCCGGGGCCGGTCGGCGTACTTCAGCAGATCCGGGACCAGGGCGTCGGCGTCGTCGAGGGTGAGCCCGGACGCCGTGAAGCGGGAGCCGAGCCTGGAGGCGCGCAGCGTCGGCTCCATGGCCTCGCGGAAGGCCCGGTAGTCCTCCGCCGGGACCATGTGCAGAGTGATCCGCATCAACGTCGACTTCACCGCCCGGAAGCCGTCCACGGCGGCGTCCAGTCCGGCCGGGTCGAAGCCGTCGATCCGGTTCCACAGCGCGAGGTACGGCGAGGCGGGGTGCTGTGCCTGCAGGGCGACGACCCTGCGCACCGCGTCGACGACGTCGAGCGACTCGCGGCCGAGCAGCAACTGCCGGGCGAGCGTGGAGCGGTTGAGGGCACGAGCAGTGATCGCCATGCCGGGATTCTCTCGTCCGGCCGCGCCGTACGGAACCCGGACCGACCGGTGGCTGTGACTCCGTACGCCCGGGGTCGGGCGTGACCGGTCCTGTGCGGACGGTCACTCCCGGTCGGGAGGAGGCCCGGCGGGCCGGAGGCCGCGCGGGCATGAAGAAGGGCCGGTCTGTTTTCACAGACCGGCCCTTGATCAATCAGGGTGAGTAACGGGACTTGAACCCGCGACATCCTGGACCACAACCAGGTGCTCTGCCAGCTGAGCTATACCCACCATGTCGTCCGGTCGTTTCCGACCGGCCGAGAAAAAGTGTACAGGGTCCGGGAGGGTGCTCGCGCCCGAGTTCTTCCGGACCGGATCACGGGCCCCGCAGGGCCCGTGACCAGGGGCGTTTTCCTACTGCCCGGCGGGCAGTGCGTGGCGCGCCGCGATCTCCTTGGCGTGCGCCGAGTCCGGGCCGGGCTGCGGGACGAAGACCGCGTCCCGGTAGTAGCGGAGCTCCGTGATCGAATCACGGATGTCCGCAAGTGCCCGGTGGTTGCCGTTCTTGTCCGGACTGTTGAAGTACGCCCTCGGGTACCAGCGGCGTGCCAGTTCCTTGACCGAGGACACATCGACGATCCGGTAGTGGAGGTATCCCTCCAGTGACGGCATGTCCCGCGACAGGAAGCCGCGGTCGGTGCCGACCGAATTCCCGCACAGCGGGGCCTTGCCGGGCTCCTTCACATGTTCGCGTACGTAGGCGAGGACACGCTCCTCGGCGTCCGCCAGGGTCGTGCCCCCGGCGAGCTCGTCGAGGAGGCCCGAGGTGGTGTGCATCTGCCGCACCACCTCGGGCATGGTCTCCAGGGCCGCGTCCGGCGGGCGGATCACGATGTCGACCCCTTCGCCGAGCACGTTCAGTTCCGAGTCGGTGACCAGTGCGGCCACCTCGATGAGTGCGTCGTCCGTCAGCGAGAGCCCGGTCATCTCGCAGTCGATCCACACCATGCGATCGTTCATGGACCCACCCTACGGGGCACTCCGCTGCCCCGGCAGGGTCGGGCGCCCCGGAACGTAGGACTCGGGTCCCGGTTTCAGCTGCTCCGCGGGACCGCCGGAGGTCGCAGCCGCGGTGACGGGAGACGGGCCGGGGGAGGCCGCCGCAGCGGTCCGCCGGCCCGGTGCCGAGCCCTGGGCGGGCACGGACGTCTCCAGCACCGTGGCGACGCTCTCCAGCGCCCCGCCCTGCGGACGACGGGCCCGGTAGGCGGCCCGGTACGCGGCGGGGGAGGAGCCCAGCTGGCGGCGGAAGTGCCCGCGCAGCGCAACCGGCGAGCGGAAGCCGCAGCGGCCCGCAACCTCGTCGACCGAGTAGTCGGAGGTCTCGAGCAGCCGCTGCGCCTGCAGCACGCGCTGGGTGATGAGCCACTGGAGCGGTGCGCTGCCCGTGAGCGAACGGAACCTGCGGTCGAAGGTCCGCCTGCTCATGTAGGCACGCGCGGCCAGCGTCTCCACGTCGAACTGCTCGTGGAGATGCTCCAGCGCCCAGGCCACGACCTCGGCGAGCGGGTCGGAGCCGATCTCTTCAGGTAAAGACCTGTCGAGATAGCGCTCCTGACCGCCACTGCGCCGCGGCGGTACGACGAGCCGACGGGCCAGGGCCCCGGCTGCTTCTGTGCCATGGTCGGTACGGACTATGTGAAGGCATAGATCGATTCCGGCCGCCGTTCCGGCGGAGGTGAGCACATCTCCGTCGTCGACGAACAGCTCACGCGGATCGACGTGCACCGACGGATAGCGCTTGGCCAGCGTCGGTGCGTACATCCAGTGTGTGGTGGCCGGGCGGCCGTCCAGCAGGCCGGCTGCGGCGAGGACGAAGGCCCCCGTGCACAGTCCGACGATGCGTGCGCCCTCCTCGTGGGCGCGCCGCAGCGCGTCCAACGCCTCGGCGGGCGGCGGCGATGTGATGGACCGCCAGGCGGGCACCACGACGGTGCCTGCCCTGCTGATCGCCTCCAGGCCGTACGGCGCGCTGAGTTCGAGCCCGCCCGTGGTGCGCAGCGGTCCCTCCTCGCCCCCGCAGACCAGCAGGCGGTAGCGCGGAACGCCCGCGTCCTGCCGGTCGATTCCGAAGACGGAGAGCGGGATCGAGCTCTCGAAGATAGGGCCACCACTGAAAAGCAGTACGGCTACAACTTCCCGGCGTCGCCGCCCGGTCAGCTTCCGTGCGGCCTCCGTTGCGGCGGCGGAGTCCTGGCTCATGACGCTAAGCCCCCCTCGGTGTTCGCGTCTCCCTGGTCCCTACGGGCCTGTCGCTCCTGCACGTTTCCCCTCGGTCTCGCACGCGTCCCCAGTCCTCGACACTCATGATCGAATCTACTGCGTTCCGCGGTGCCGACGTGACACGTTTCCCCACCGGCACTATGTCGACAAGGCAACTTGGCCCGAAGCATTCGATCACGAAGCGTTTCACTCACGAGCCCCTCAGGGAAGTGCGCATAGCGATCATGGCCCGTCCCCGTTGGGTCAAAGCGTACCGCGCGGTCTATTCCTGCCTGCTGGCACGTGGGTTGGTCGGCCAAAACGCCAAGGAAGTGAGGGCAATGTGAAGTTGGCTGAAAAGTAGTGGTTGCGTGCGCGGATTCAAGTCATGCGACCGGCGCACCCCCTCATGCATCACCAGCTTCCGTGCGCCCCGGAGGCCCCCGTGGGCCGTTCTGCCCCCCGAACGGGGACGAGGCGGAGCCGCCCGGTGGCACGGCGTGACGGCCCGGTCGGCGCGGTGTGCGTCGCATCCGGCCGTCTGCGGTCGTTCCGGCCGTCGCGGCCGGAAGGAACAGGGGGTCGGAACTCCTCCGCGCCGCGCGAGCTGGATGTACGACACAACCGGCATTGCCATACGGGGCCGGCTCGGGCATGCTCCCTCCATCGCCGCAAGCGCTTTGCGAGGTTCTGGGCGGTGAAGGAGTGGCGCCGTACCCTTGGGGGTAGGGGGTTGGGAAGATGATTCCCGGACACAGCTTCATCCATAAACGAACCTCCGAACCGCTCTCTCCTCACGAGGACTCTCTTCGCCGAGACACCGATGGCCGGTCACGAAATCCCTGAACCCGCAGACCGCAAGCAGGTAGCCGACCCACGGTCGGAACCGCAGACGGTCCCCGAGTCGCGCCCCTCCTGCGATCCGGCCTTCCGGCATGGAGTCGTGGTCGGTTTCGACGGCTCCACGTCCAGCGAACGAGCCCTCGCGTACGCCATCGGCATGGCGAACAGGCTCGGATCCGGGCTGATCATCGTCCACGTCGCCAATCGGCTGCCGACCACCGTCTGGGCAGGCTGCGAGCCGCCCGTCTTCGTCGACGTGCCCGACCACCGCACGGAGGTCCTGGGGCTCGAGCTGGCCTGCGCGGACTACCTCGCCGAGGTGCCGTGGGTGCTCGTGGAGCGCGGTGGTGACATCTGCCACGAGCTGGAGGAGGTCGGCCGGGAGTACTCGGCCGACGCGATCGTCGTCGGCTCCACGCACGGCATCGTGGGACGGATCTTCGGCTCGGTGGCCGGCCGTCTCGCGCGGCGCGCCCAGCGCCCGGTCATCGTCATCCCCTGAGGCGCTTCCCGGAACGCAGCTCCGCTCCCTGGGCGGCTGAAGTGCTCCTCCGCTCCCGATGCTTCCCCTGACTGAGCGTCAATCTTATTCGGCGCGCGGTGAATTCGCCCGTGCGCAGAGGTGGATTGTGCGCTTGTGAAGGGTATCTGTACTTCATCAGGTAGCAGCAGCACGGCAGTTGAAGGGAGCCCGCCGTGGACAACGACGTCTCTGCGGGAAGTGCCAGTACCACCACTCTCGGCCATCTCGCCCTGGGTCTCACTCTGTTGGCGTTCGGCATCGGTCACACCGGGGTCATCGACGGTGTCACCGCGGCCGACGCCGTGTCGCTCGCGCTCTATGTCGGCGGCATCGCGCTGTTCGTCGCGGGACTCCTGGAGTTCCGCGCGGGCAACGCCTTCGCCGGTACGGCCTTCGCCGGCCTCGGCGCCTTCTGGTTCACCTGGGGCACCGGTGCCGGTTCGTCCGTCTCGGACCATGCGGCAGGACTCTTCCTGCTGCTCTGGGCCCTCTTCGCGCTGAGTCTGACCCTGGGGGCGGCCGGTGGAGGCCTGCTCACCCAGGGAACCTACGGGCTGCTCTGCCTGGGGCTGCTGCTCCTGGGCGTCGGGCAGTTCGCCGGCAGTGACGGGCTCGGCAAGGTCGGCGGCTGGGTGGCCGCCGTCGCCGGGCTCGCCGCCTGGTACGGGGCGACGGCGGCGCTGGCCAAGTGGCCGACCGCGGTACCCAAGCGCGCTGCCGGCCGGGGCGTGACGGCCACCGGCTAGCAGCCGGGCGGGGCGCCTCGGGCGGCCCCCGTCCAACGGGAGAGAGCGGCCCCCGCACCCTTGGTGGCGCGGTGCGGGGGCCGCTCTGTGCGTACGGGCGGCCCTCCCGGAGGGAGCCGGACCCGACGGTGTCCTACTCGACGGTGACGGACTTCGCCAGGTTGCGCGGCTTGTCGATGTCACGGCCCATGGCCAGCGCCGTGTGGTACGCGAGCAGCTGCAGCGGGATGCCCATCAGGATCGGGTCCAGCTCGTTCTCGTTCTTCGGGACGATGATCGTGTGGTCGGCCTTCTCCTGCTCGCGGTGGGCGACGGCGAGGATCCGGCCGCTGCGGGCCTTGATCTCCTCCAGCGCGGCGCGGTTCTTCTCCAGCAGGTCGTCGTCCGGGACGATCGCGACGGTGGGGAGGGCCGGCTCGATGAGGGCGAGGGGGCCGTGCTTCAGCTCCGAGGCGGGGTAGGCCTCGGCGTGGATGTACGAGATCTCCTTGAGCTTCAGGGAGGCCTCCAGCGCGACGGGGTAGCCCCGCACACGGCCGATGAACATCATCGACTGGGCGCCCGCGTACTCCTCGGCCAGCTTCTTGATCTCCTCCTCGGACTCGAGGATCTGACCGATCTGCTCGGGCAGCTTGCGCAGGCCCTCGATGATCCGCTTGCCGTCGGAGACCGACAGGTCGCGGATGCGGCCCAGGTGCAGGGCGAGCAGCGCGAAGGCGACGACGGTGTTGGTGAAGCACTTGGTGGAGACGACGCAGACCTCCGGGCCCGCGTGGACGTACATGCCGCCGTCGGCCTCACGGGCGATCGCCGAGCCGACGACGTTCACCACTCCGAGGACGCGTGCGCCCTTGCGCTTGAGCTCCTGGACCGCGGCCAGCACGTCGTAGGTCTCACCGGACTGCGAGACGGCGACGTACAGCGTGTCGGGGTCCACGACGGGGTTGCGGTAGCGGAACTCGGAGGCGGGCTCGGCGTCCGCGGGGATGCGGGCCAGCTCCTCGATGAGGCCGGCGCCGATCATGCCCGCGTGGTACGAGGTGCCGCAGCCGAGGATCTTGATCCGGCGGACCCCGCGGGCCTCGCGGGCGTCCAGGTTCAGGCCGCCCAGGTGCACGGTGGAGAAGCGGTCGTCGATCCGGCCGCGCAGCACGCGGTCCACGGCGTCGGCCTGCTCGGAGATCTCCTTGTGCATGTACGTGTCGTGGCCGCCCATGTCGTACGACTCGGCCTCCCACTCCACGGTGGTGGGCGTGGCCGTCGTGGTCGAGCCCTCCGTCGTGTACGTACGGAAGTCGTCGGCCTTGAGGGTGGCCATCTCGCCGTCGTCCAGGGTGACGATCTGGCGGGTGTGGGCGACGAGCGCGGCGACGTCCGAGGCGACGAACATCTCCTTCTCGCCGATGCCGAGCACGACGGGGGAGCCGTTGCGGGCGACGACGATGCGGTCGTTGAAGTCGGCGTGCAGGACGGCGATGCCGTACGTGCCCTCGACGGACTTCAGCGCCTCGCGGACCTTCTCCTCGAGGGTGGAGGCCTGTGCCCGGGCGATCAGGTGGACCAGGACCTCGGTGTCGGTCTCGGAGAGGAAGACGACGCCGTCCGCGACGAGCTTCGCGCGGATCTCGGAGGCGTTGTCGATGATGCCGTTGTGGACGACGGCGACCTTGTTCTCCGCGTCCAGGTGCGGGTGCGCGTTCTCGTCGCTCGGGGCGCCGTGGGTGGCCCAGCGGGTGTGGGCGATACCGGTGGTGCCGGCGAACCGCTTGGGTACGCGGGCCTCCAGCTCGCGGACCCGGCCCTTGGCCTTGACCATCTTCAGGGTGCCGGGCTTGCCCGCGGCGGCCTTGCCCGTGATGACGATGCCCGCGGAGTCGTACCCCCGGTACTCCAGCCGCTGCAGGCCCTCCAGCAGCAGCGGAGCCACGTCACGCTTTCCGATATAACCGACGATCCCGCACATAGAGTCTCTGCCCCTCCATCGACGTACAAAGGTGTGTGCCCGGCCCTGCCGGTCCGGCTCAGCCGTAGACGATGCGGCGCAGCTGGCGGAGCGAGAGCTCCTGCGGCGCCACCGCCCGGTGAGGCAGCTCGGCCGCGATCCGTTCGAAGATGTCCGTGTTCACCAGGCCGCCGGACTGCAGTTCGCGGTGGCGGCGGCGGACGTAGTCCTCGGTCGTCTCGTCGAAGTACGCCAGCACGTCGAGGATCACCCTGGCGGCCTCGCCGCGCTGGAGCGCGGTGGAGCGTACGAGGTGGTCGATGAGGTCGTCATGCGACGGGCGGCGTTCGAGCACCCGTCGATATTGCTTGCCCCGGCCGCAATGTGCAAGAAATCTGCCCGATATCGGGCAGCGTCACACAGGAATACGTCGGCGGCCGGGTCAGAGGCGCTTCAGAACCGCTTGTTTTGCGGTGCTGAACTCGTCATCGGTGAGGATCCCGGCCTGATGCAGCTCGCCGAGCTCGCGCAGTCTGCGCAGGAGTACGTCGTGATCGTCGGCGGGTGGGGCGGCGGCCTTCGTGAGGTCCGCCGCCGGCAGCTCCGGCGCAGTCCTGGGGCCGGGCAGCCGCGTCAGGACGGCCGCCGCGACCAGGACGGCCGAGTACTCCTTCCTGGAGAGCCCCCACAGCTCCAGCGAGTACGGGTCGAACTTGGGCGGCGCCGAGGAGCTGCCCGGGCCCCTCTCGAAGCGCAGGCAGCCGTTCTCCAGCCCGATCGCCGGCAGCCAGCGCACGCCCGTCACCTCCGACACCGGGAACGTGACCGGGCCGCCCGCGGTCTTCGACTCCGCGGCCTTCCAGTTCCAGGTGAGCCGCACCGTCTCCCCGTCGAAGGAGGCCGTGCCGTCCCCGCCGCCGCCGGAGACCGGCAGTGAGGGGCCCGGCAGCAGGAAGCCCTCCGCGGGCGTATCGGGCACCTGCTCGATGACCAGGGCGTTGCGCACCTCGTCGACGAAGTACTCCGCGACGCCCGTGCGGTCCTTCTCCACCGTGAGCTGATAGGGGTCGGAAGCGTCCTTGAGCCTGCCGTCCGCGGCCCGCAGCACCGGGCACGCGCCGGTGCGCAGGCGCAGCCGCAGCCGGCCGCCCTTCCGGTCGGGCTCGAACGAGACTCCTGCCAACGCCTGTACGGGGATGGCGAGTTCGCCCAGGTCCTGCCGGACCGGATGCGCCTTGCTGCCCGGCACTATGCGCACCGTGTCCCCGTCGAACGTCCAGGTGCCGTCGCGCTGGATGATTTCCGCCATGCCGCAGATTCTGCCAGCCGGACGACGAGAAGTGGTCTAGTCCTTGACGGTCCGTGTGGCGCGCGGTACGCATGGTGACCGTTCGGTTGCTCAGGAGATCCACAGGTGTGAACCCGTCGAAAGGGACCGGCTTGTGAGACAACACGGAACGATTTCCCGCTTGTTCGGCTCGCTGCTGCTCGTCGTGGCGGCCGGCATCTCCAGCGTCGCAGCGGCCCCGGGCGGCGCCGGCCCGGCGCCGGCCGCGTCACCCCGGCCGCTCGGCGAGATCGTGCCCGCCCCCGCATCGGTGAAGCCGGGCGGACCCGCGTACGCCATCACGGCGGGCACACGCATACGGGTCGACGGCCGCTCCCGCGAGGCCCGGCACATCGGTGAGTACCTGGCGGCCGCGCTGCGGCCCTCCACCGGGTACGCGCTGCCGGTCACCGAACGGGCCGGGCACGACGGCATACGCCTCGAACTCGGCTCCCGGGACAGCGGCCTGGGCGCCGAGGGCTACCGCCTGAAGTCCTCCCGCGGCTCCGTCACCATCACCGCACGCGCCCCCGCAGGGCTCTTCCACGGCGTCCAGACCCTGCGGCAGCTGCTCCCGGCCGCCGTGGAGGAGGACAGCCGGCAGAAGGGGCCCTGGGAGATCGCGGGCGGCACGCTCACGGACTCCCCGCGCTATGCGTACCGCAGCGCGATGCTCGACGTGTCACGGCACTTCTTCTCGGTAGCCGAGGTGAAGCGGTACATCGACCAGCTCGCCCTCTACAAGATCAACAAGCTGCACCTGCACCTCTCCGACGACCAGGGCTGGCGCATCGCCATCGACTCCTGGCCCCGGCTCGCCGAGTACGGCGGCTCCACCGAGGTCGGGGGCGGCCCCGGCGGCCACTACACGAAGAGCGACTACAGGGAGATCCTCCGGTACGCGGCCTCCCGCTACCTGGAGGTCGTCCCCGAGATCGACATGCCCGGCCACACGAACGCGGCACTCGCCTCCTACGCCGAGCTGAACTGCGACGGCGTCGCCCCGCCGCTCTACACGGGCACCTCGGTCGGCTTCAGCTCGCTGTGCGTGCCCAAGGCGGTGACGTACGACTTCGTGGACGACGTGATCCGCGAGCTGGCCGCTCTCACGCCCGGCAGGTACCTCCACATCGGCGGCGACGAGGCGCACTCCACGAGCCATGAGGACTATGTGGCGTTCATGGGGAAGGCGCAGGCCGTCGTCGCCAAGTACGGCAAGACCGTCGTCGGCTGGCACCAGCTGACCGGAGCCGTCCCGGTGAAGGGCGCCGTCGCCCAGTACTGGGGCTACGACCGGACGGGCGCGGCCGAACGGCAGCAGGTGGCGGACGCCGCGAAGAACGGCACGAAGCTGGTGCTGTCCCCGGCGGACCGTACGTACCTGGACATGAAGTACACCAAGGACACGAAGCTCGGTCTGGCCTGGGCCGGCTACGTCGAGGTCCAGCGGTCCTACGACTGGAACCCGGCGGCCTATCTGGAGGGCGTCCCCGAGGAGGCCGTGCTCGGGGTGGAGGCGCCGATCTGGACCGAGACCCTGACCGACAGCGCGGACATCGAGCAGATGGCGTTCCCGCGGCTTCCGGGGGTCGCCGAACTGGGGTGGTCACCCGCGGCCACGCACGACTGGGACACCTACAAGGTGCGCCTCGCGGCGCAGGGTCCGCGGCTGTCGGCGCTGGGGATCGACTTCTACCGGTCGCCGCAGGTCCCCTGGCGCACGGAGTGAGCTAGCGGTCCTGGGCGGGCGGTCCGACCGCCCGCCCAGGACGCGGGTCAGGAACCCGTGCGGCGGAAACCGACCGGGGCTACGCGTCCTGGGAAGCCGCTTCCGCCCTCAGCTCTTCCTCGCTGAGTCCGCGCCGCCAGTAACCGACGAACGTCACCCGCTTGCGGTCGAACTTCCGGTCCTGCACGAGATGGCGGCGCAGGGCCCGGACGCCGGAGGACTCGCCCGCGATCCAGACGTACGGGGTGCCCTCGGGCAGCTCGGCGGCACGCACGGCCTCCACGGCCGAGGGCGCGCCCTCGGCCCGTACGAGCCAGCTGATGCGGGCATCGGCCGCCGTGCGGAGGGCCTGGCGGTCCTGGGCGTGCGGGATCTCCAGCCAGACCCTGGCCTTCGTCCCGGCCGGCAGCCACTCCAGGGCGGCCGACGCGGCGGGCAGGGCCGTCTCGTCGGCCCAGATCAGCACCCAGTCGGTGTCCTGCGGCGGCCGGAAGCGGACCGCTGTGTTGTCCTCGACGGCCGGACCGAGCGCCTTGAGGAGCTGCCCCGGTGCGGCCGCGGCCGCCCAGCGGCAGGCGGGCCCGCCGTCCTCGTGCAGCGCGAAGTCGATGTCGACCTCGGTCGAACCGTCATCGGTACGGCGCTGTGCCCGCACCGTGTACGAGCGCATCACCGCCCGTACGTCCTCGGGGAGGGCACGCCACGCGGTGAACCACTCGCCGTGCCCGTCGACGGGCACCAGGGGCTCGCTCTGGCCCGGGTGCGGCAGGAACAGCGAGAGGCTCTGGTCCCGGCCCCCGGCGGCGAAGCCGTCGAGCCCCGGACCGCCGAAGGTGACCCGGCACATGGAGGGGCTCAGCCGACGGGTCCGCAGGACCGTCAGGCCGAAGAACCGGAAGGGTTCTACGGGTGCGGCGGCAGTCGTCATACGAGGCTCCTCCAAGGAACCGGGAACCGGGCGGCAACGGCGACGGCCCGGCCCGGAGCGACTCGCTCCGGGCC